>NZ_JBLVOH010000045.1:22196-34264 GCF_053543675.1 Microbacterium umsixpiens | reverse complement strand
GTGCCCCGGCCGCAGCGCCCACGCCCGCCGCACCCGCCGCGACCGCTTCCGACGCGCACGGCATCGACGCGGGTGGCGCGGCCGAGGTCGCCTCCCCGGCCCGCGCGCTCGTGATCGCCGACGGGCGGGGCAAGCTCACGCTCCTCGACCTCGCCACCGAAGAGCGCTCGACCCTCGCGCCAGGCCGCAGCGGCATCGCCGGTCTCTTCGGGGACGGCCGTCTCGTCTACCGCGCGCACGACGCGGAGGGTGGTACCGCGGTCGAGGTGTTCGACTCCGCGCGCTGGACCGTGCCGCACGGCGATCACACGCACTCCTTCCGTGGCGCCCCGCAGACACTCGGAACCCTCGAGGGCGAAGGAGACGTCACGGTCGTCGCCGGTGAACAGCGGGCGACCGTCGCCTTCGCGGGCGGGGAACTGGTCCTGCTCGCCCACGACGCCCTCGGCGAGGGGCTCGAAGTCGCCCCGCACGTGACTGCCGACACCTCCGGCCCCGTGGCGTTCCTCGCCGAGCACCTGCTCGTACCGACCGCCGGTGCCACGATCGAGCTGCTCGACGCCGCCGGCGACCGCGTCCCGGGTGTGGCAGTCCCGTGCACCGACCCCTCTGACGCCGACCTCACCCGCGTCGGCGCCGTCTTCTCCTGCGCCGAGGGAGCCGTGCTCTTCACCCGCGAGGTCGGCGGCACCATCGCCGCCGAGGCCATCCCGTACCCCGTGAACGCCACCCCGACGAGCAGCCTCTCCGGCCGGACCGACCGCCCCGACCTCGCCGGAGTCGCGGGCGAGCAGGGTGCCTGGCTACTCGACGTGCGGCAGCGGCAGTGGATGCTGCTCCCCTCCGATGTGCCGCTGTTGCAGGCCGTCGCCCTCGGTGACGACGACAGCCGCACGGTCGTGATCGATGCCGACGGCCGCGTGCGGGTGCTCGCCGCGGACGGCACGGTGCTGGCCCGCACGGAACCGCTGCTGGCGGCATCCGTCGCCGACCCCGCCCTGCGCGACCGTGTGCAGCTGCTCGTCGACGCCCGGCACGCCTACGTGACCGACCCCGCGACCGGCGTCGTGCACGAGATCGACCACGGCGACGGCACCGTCACTCGGACCTTCGCCGACCTCGACCCCTGGTTCGTGCAGCAGGTCGGCTGAGCCCTCGACGACTCCGGTCGTCACCGCGCATCCCGCGCACCCACCCAGAAGAAAGAGAGACGATCCATGTACCGACCCCGCAGCCGCCTCGCGATCGGCGCCCTCGGCGTGATCGCCGCCGTGGCGCTCGCCGGATGTGCGACCCCCGGGCCCGCCGCCGAGAACACCGCAGGCGCCGCACCGGAAGACCACCACGAAGGCGACACCCGCGTCGCCGTGACCTACGACGGCGGTGTGCTCGTGCTCGACGGCGAGACCCTCGACACCATCGGGCAGGTCGAGCTCGGCGGCTTCCTGCGCGTCAACGGCGCCGGTGACCATGACGGGCACGTCTTCGTCACCGCGGAAGACGGGTTCCACGTGCTCGACTCCGGACTGGCGTCCGGCACCGTCGAGTTCACCGGCGAGGTGTTCGACGCCGAAGCCGCCGGCCACGCGGTTCCGCATGCCGGACGCACGGCTCTGTTCGACGACGGCACCGGCGAGGTGCGGATCTTCGACACGGATGCCGTCGGCACCGGCACGCTTCCCGAGGCGGACACGATCACCTCGGAGGCCGCCCACCACGGTGTGGCGCTCGAGCTCGCCGACGGCAGCATCCTCTCGACCATCGGCACGGCCGACGCGCGCAGCGGAGTCCGTCACCTCGCGGCCGACGGTACCGAGCTCACCCGCAACGAGCAGTGCCCGAGCGTGCACGGCGAGGGCGCGCTCAAGGGCGAGGTCGTGGTGTTCGGCTGCGAAGACGGCGTGCTGCTCTTCGACGGCGGCGTCTTCACCAAGATCGACGCCCCCGACGAGTTCGGTCGCACCGGCAACGCGTACGTGAGCGACACCAGCGCGATCGCCTTCGGCGACTACAAGACCGACCCCGACCAGGAGGGCTACCTGCTGTCGCAGCTCGCGCGCATCGACACCGCGACGCAGACAATGTCGATCGTCGACCTCCCGGAAGGTGTGGAGTACACCTGGCGCGGGGTGGGACGCGACGGACACGACAACGTCGTGGTGCTCGGGGCCGACGGCAGCCTGTCGCTGCTCGACGAGTCAGGCGAGCTCGTCGACACCTGGGATGTGATCGATCCGTGGGAGAGCCCGACCGAGTGGCAGCAGCCGCACCCGGGCCTGCACGTGGTCGGCGACATCGCCTACGTGACCGAGCCGGCGAAGGACCGCATCCTCGCGGTCGACCTGCTCACCGGTGAGGTGTCGGCCGAGGCGACCCTCGACGTCGTGCCGAACGAGTTCGTGGTGGTCGGCGCCGCCGGACACTGAGTGGGATCAGGAGGGCGGGTCCGTACGCACGGGCCCGCCCTCCTTTCGTGCCGGATTCAGTTCGACTCGATACTCAGCACCGTCGTCCGCATGCCGTCGGACTCGTACTGCACCGGCATCCCGGGGTGATCGATCGAGAACCAGAAGACGCCGTCGTCGGTGTCGTACCGGCGGCAGGTGAGCTGCCCGAGCGGTGTCGACAGCGCGACGGTCGACACGCTCGTCGTCCCCGCGTCGAAGGCAGCATGCCCCTGCAGCTCGGCCCAGGTCACCCGGTTCGAGACGACGGCCTTCGGGTCTGCGGCGGCCCAGCGGTCGAGGGTCGCGCCCTCGTCGTCGGTGTCGCGGAAGCGGTTGACGTGTTCGCCCAGCGGGCCGTCGGGCCCCTCCAGGACCAGCCGGATCAGCTTCCCCGATCCGGTGGCATCGCGGATCTCGGCGGCGGTGAACGGCGTCGGCAGGAGTCCGGGGCCGAGCAGGTACGGGTCGGGTTCGGTCATGCGTCCAGTCTGCGCCCTGTGCCGTCTGCACCGCCCGCACCCCTTCGCCGAGTCGAGTGCACGGCTTCGTGCCGAGTGCACGGCGCGTTCGCGTGAAGATCCCGTGCACGGGGCAGCATCCCGTGCACTCGGCGGGGGCGGGAGGCGAACCGGGAGTCGAACCGGGCGTCGGCGCGTGACGCGCAGGGGGTGACACTCCTCCAGTCCTGGGGCTATCTTTGTTTGACTACCGAAACAAGATGATTCGAGGACACCGTGGCGCCGGCTACCCAGACCGTACATTCCGAGGGTGAGATCTTCCGGCTGGTGCGCACCGGGGCGGCCCAGTCCCGCGCCGACCTCGCCCGCCTGACCGGGCTCTCCCCCTCGACCGTCGCGCTGCGCGTCGAAGAGCTGATCGCCCATGGCTACATCGAGGAGAACGGCGAGGGCGAGTCGCGCGGCGGCCGTCGCCCCCGCGTGCTCACGGTGAAAGCGGGCGGGAGTGTGGTCGCCGGAGTCGAGCTCGGCGAGCAGCACGCCACGGTGGCGCTGTTCGACCGTCGTGCCGAGGTCGTCGCCTCGACCGTCGCGCAGGTGTCGCTCCTCGACGGGGTCGAGAGCGTCGTGAACCAGGTGTGGGAGTGCGCGCGCACGCTCGCGAAGGACAACGGCGGCCTCACGGTCGAGGGCATCGCCATGAGCTTGCCCGGCCCCGTCGACTCGCGCACCTCGCGCCTGCTGGCGCCCATGCGCATGCCCGGTTGGAACGGCGTCGACGTGGGCGAGGTGCTCGGCTCGGTCACCGGGCTCCCGTTCCTCATCGACAACGACGCGAACGCCATGGCCGTCGGCGAGTTCATCGAACGCGGTGGCGAGCAGGAGCAGCTGGTCTTCGTGAAGGCGGGCAGCGGCATCGGCTGCGGCATCATCCTCGACGGTGCCGTCTACCGCGGGTACCGCGGGGTCGCCGGCGACATCAGCCACGTCGCGCTGCACAACGCCCCGCCCATCATCTGCTCGTGCGGTCGGGTCGGCTGCCTCGACGTGGTCGCCAGCGGTGCGGCGATCGTCGACGCGCTGCGCGAGTCCGGCGTCGCGGTGGAGACCCTCGACGACGTGCTCGCGCTCGCGCAGGACGCTCACCCCAAAGCCACCTCCGCGCTGCGCGAGGCCGGCGCGCGCACGGGTGAGGTGCTCGCCACGATCATCAACTTCTTCAACCCGCAGGCGCTCGCGCTCGGCGGTCGACTGGCCACGGCCGACGCGTTCGTCGCCGGCGTGCGACAGGCGCTCTTCACCCTCTGCCTGCCCATGTCGACGGATGCTCTCGAGATCGGCGTGAGCCGAGCCGGCGCCCTCGCCGGTGCGCGCGGTGTGGCCTGGGAGCTGCTGGAGCGGATGCTCGACCCGGCCCGGATCGACGAGGAACTGCGCACGACCGCCGCGTAGTAGGTTCGATTATCGGCTCAAGTTCGCGACCATGCGGAACAAGATGCAAGTTTTGGTTCGAGGTCCGATCTAGACTCGGAGTATGACCGAGACGTCCCCGCTCCCGCGCATCGCCATCGCCGGCATGGCCATCGAGTCCAGCACCTTCTCGCCGCATCGCGCCGGCGAACGCGACTTCCTGCGCGTGGAGGGCGAAGAGCTCATCACCCGCTACGACTCCCTGCGCGACGGCGACATGCGCGGCCGCGCCGAGTGGCTGCCGGTCTACTACGCCCGATCGATCCCCGGCGGTGCCGTGCTGCGCGAGGTCTACGACAGCATCAAGGCGCGCATCTGCGACGGGCTGCGGGCCCTCGTGGCCGACGGCGAGAAGCTCGACGGCCTCTTCTTCGACATCCACGGGGCGATGAGCGTCGAAGGCATGAACGACGCCGAGGGCGACCTGATCACCGCGATCCGCGAGGTGATCGGCGCCGACGTCGTGGTGTCGGCGTCGATGGACCTGCACGGCAACGTGTCGCGCACCCTGATCGAGAACGTCGACATCATCACCTGCTACCGCCTGGCTCCGCACGAAGACACGTGGGAGACGCGCGACCGCGCAATCCGCAACCTCGTCGAGGCGCTCGAGAGCGGTGTCACCCCGCGCCGCGCCTGGGTGCGCGTGCCCATCCTGCTCCCCGGCGAGAAGACCAGCACCCGCGTGGAGCCGGCGAAGAGCCTGTACGCCCGCATCCCCGAGATCGAGGCGCGCCCCGGCATCACCGACGCCGCGATCTGGATCGGCTATGCCTGGGCCGACGAGCCCCGCTGCCACGCGACCGTGGTCGTGACCGGCACCGACGACGCGGCGACCGCGCGTGCGGCGGAGGAGCTCGGTCGCGCGTTCTGGGATGTGCGCGACGACTTCGAGTTCGTGGGCCCTCCCGGAACCCTCGACGAGGGTGTCGCGGCCGGCCTCGCCGCCACCGACACCCCGTACTTCATCAGCGACTCGGGCGACAACCCCGGCGCCGGCGGCACGGGCGACGTCACCTGGACCCTCGCGCAGCTGCTGCAGAAGCCCGAGCTCACCTCCGACGACGCCCCGGTCACGCTGTGTGCCTCGGTGTTCGACAAGGGTGCGCTCGACGTCCTCCGCGGTCACGCCGTGGGTGAGCGGGTGTCGGTCGAGGTCGGCGCGCGCATCGACAGTGGCCCGCACGGACCGGTCCTCGTCGAGGGAGTGCTGCACAGCCTGCACGAGGGCGATGTGGATGCCGGCGGTATCGCGGTCATCCGCGTCGGCGGCCTGCACGTGATCGTCACGGAGTTCCGCAAGGCGTACCACGACGTCTCCGACTTCACCTCGATCGGACTCGACCCGGTCGCCGCGCAGATCGTCGTCACCAAGATCGGCTACCTCGAGCCCGAGCTCTACGCCATCATGCGCGGCTGGACGCTCGCTCTCACTCCGGGCGGGGTGGATCAGGACCTCGAGCGGCTCGGTCACCACCGCATCCAGCGTCCGATGCATCCGTTCGACGCGTTCGATGAGGCGCCGGATCTCTCGGCCGAGATGGTCGGCTGACGAGCTTCCGCAGCTTTACGCCGCGATCGAACAAAGTTAGTTACTTAAACGTAACAAGACCGTCTTCTGCCCTGAACTTAGTTCGGGCATGATTCAAAGTACGTCATAAATCGGACGAACGCCTTGGTTGTGAGGCGTTGAACAAGGAGGTTTACATGCGATCTCAGTCGCTGCGCCGCCGGCTGCTCGCCCCCCTGGGTGCGCTCGCCGTCGCGACGCTCGCCCTCACCGCCTGTCAGGGTGGCGCCTCGGGCGACACCGGCTCGGGCGAGAAGGACACCGTCAGCTTCGCCCTGCAGGTCGGCACCGGACCCAACTGGATCCTGCCGATCTCGTCGCCCGACAAGATGGCCACGCACAACAGCGCCATCAAGGCGACCATGTGGCCGCGCCTGTTCGAGTACAACGGCGTCGACGGCGAGATGGGCTGGGACGAGCTGGCCTCCGCCGCCAAGTCCTACGAATTCTCCGAGGACCGCAAGACCATCACCATCACGCTCAACGACCTCGACTGGTCGGACGGCGAGCCCGTCACCTCGCGCGACGTGGAGTTCTGGTACAACCTGGTGCGTTTCAACGGCGAGAAGACCGGTGGTTACTCCGCCGGCCTGATGCCCGACAACATCACCGAGTTCACCACCATCGACGACAAGACGTTCTCGCTGACGATGGACAAGGTCTACAACGAGGAGTTCCTCCTCGGCAACCAGCTCAGCCTCATCTACCCGATGCCGCAGCACGTCTGGGACAAGACCAGCGCTGACGGCGAGATCGGCGATCACGACCGCGACCAGGCCGGTGCGACCGCGGTGCTCGACTACCTCTTCTCCGAGGCCGAGGACATGAAGACCTACGCCACCAACGACCTATGGAAGACCGTCGCCGGTCCCTACACGGTCAAGAGCTGGTCGGACTCGGGCCTGGTGGAACTCACCGCCAACAAGGAGTACACCGGCGAGGACAAGCCGAGCATCGAGAACGTCGAGTTCCTGCCGTTCACGTCGGCCGACGCCGAGATGAACGTCGTGCGCTCCGGTGACGTCGACTACGGCTACGTCACGAGCTCGCAGCTCACGAACGAGAAGCAGTTCACCGACCTCGGCTACAGCATCGAGCCGTGGGCCGGCTGGTCGATCACGTACATGCCGTACAACTTCGCCAACCCCGAGAAGGGCTCCTTCTACAAGCAGCTCTACGTGCGTCAGGCACTGCAGCACGCCATCGACCAGGAGACCATCTCCGAGGTCGTCTGGCACGGTGCCGCGACTCCCGACTACGGTCCCATCCCGCAGACCGCGGACTCCAGCGGACTGTCCGACGTGCAGAAGGACAACCCGTACCCGTTCGACCTGAAGAAGGCCGAGAAGCTGTTCACCGACAACGGCTGGGTCAAGGGATCCGACGGCACGCTCGAGTGCGCCGAAGCCGGCGCGGCCGAGGGCCAGTGCGGCGAGGGCATCGCCGCGGGTGACAAGGCGGAGATCGTCGTCACCACGCAGAACGGCTCGCAGGAGACCGACAACATGATGGCGGAGATCCAGTCGTCGCTCGGCAAGATCGGCGTCAAGATGACGATCGACTCCAAGCCGCTCGACACCGTCCTCACGCAGGCACAGGAGTGCAAGACCGGCAGCTCGTGCACGTGGGAGCTCGTCTTCTTCGGCACCGCGGGCAGCTGGTACTTCCCGCCGTACGCCACCGGTGAGCGCGTCTTCGCGAAGGACACCAAGTGGAACGCCGGACAGTACGACAACCCCGAGGCCGAGGAGCTCGTCCAGGCGATGGCCTTCTCGACCGACCCCGAGATCGCGAAGAAGTACTCCGAGTACCTCGCCACCGACCTCCCGGTCATGTGGATGCCGAACCCGGTGTACCAGGTCTCCGTCGTCCGCGACGGACTCGACATCGCCCACCAGGACCCGGGCGCGTCGTTCCTTCCCCAGCGTTGGTCCTGGACCAAGTAACGAGCAGGTGACATGAGCGTGGTGGAAGCAGCGCAGAACGCGCAGCAGAAGAAGGAGAGGGCCGGCGGCCCGCGGTTCTGGTGGTACCTGTTGCGACGGGTCGGCCAGGGCGGGATCGTCATCCTCATCGTGACGCTGATCGTGTTCGCGCTGCTCCACCTCGCGATGCCGCAGGGGCCGGCCGCCGGCATCCTCGGCATGCAGGCATCGCAGGAGCAGATCGACGCCTTCAACAAGGAGAACGGCTTCGATCTGCCCCTGTGGCAGCAGTACTTCAACTTCCTGCTGCAGCTCGTGCAGGGAGACCTGGGTGACTCGTTCAAACTGAACCGACCGGTGGCGGATGCCATCGGCCAGCGTCTTCCGAAGACGCTGATCCTGGCCCTCATCTCGATGCTCTTCGCACTGATCATCGCGATCCCGATGGGCATCTTCCAGGCCGTGCGCCGCGGCAAGGCCGCGGACTACGCGCTGACCACCTGGAACTTCATCGTCTACTCGACGCCGTCGTTCTTCCTCGGCCTGATCCTCGTGATCGTGTTCGCCCAGTGGCTGCGGCTCGTGCCCGCCCAGGCGCCGCAGGGTGAGACCGTCGGCGACGTGCTGGCGAACCCGGCCGGCCTCGTGCTGCCGGTGCTCACCGCGGCGCTCGGCATCATCGCGACGTTCTCGCGGTACATGCGCTCCGCCACGATCGACAACCTCTCCGAGGACTACGTCCGCACCGCCAGGGCGAAGGGCACCTCGGTGCCCGTGGTGATCACCCGCCACGTGGTGCGCAACTCCCTGACCCCCGTGATCGCCATGCTCGGCTACTACCTGCCGGTCATGTTCGGCGGCATGATCGTCGTCGAATCGCTCTTCAACTACCCCGGCATGGGCCTGCTGTTCTGGACCTCGGCGCAGACCTCCGACTACCCCGTGCTGATCGGCTGCATCCTGGTGATCGCGCTCGCGACGGTCATCGGATCGCTCCTCGCCGACATCATCCAGGCGCTGCTCGATCCGCGCACCCGAGAGGAGCTCTCGTGAGCACCACGACCATCGTGATGCGCACGCTGACCCCGCGTCAGCGGGGCACGCGCCGCTTCCTGCAGAACAAGCTCGCGGTCTTCGGCATCGTGACCATCGTGCTGTTCCTGCTCTTCTGCTTCCTGGGTCCACTGATCCACCCGACGGATCAGATCCACACCGACCTGCGCAGCACGATGCTGCCGCCGGGGAGCCCCGGCCACCCGCTCGGCACCGACGACGTCGGCTACGACGTGCTCGGACGGCTCATGGTCGGCGGGCAGATCTCGATCCTGATCGGCCTCGCCGCCGGCATCCTCGCCACCGTCATCGGCACCCTCTGGGGAGCGATCGCCGGCTACGTCGGCGGCGCCGTCGACACCGTGATGATGCGCGTCGTCGACGCCGGCATCGCGATCCCCGCGACCTTCCTGCTGCTGATCCTCTCGGCGATCCTGCGCCCGAGCGTCCCGCTGATGATCTGCGTGATCGGCCTGGTCTCCTGGCTGGTCCCGGCTCGTCTCGTGCGCGCCGAATCGATCTCGCTGAAGTCGCGCGAATATGTGCTGGCCCTGCGGGCGATGGGTGGCACGCACTCCCGCGCCGTGCTCAAGCACATCGTCCCCAACACCGTCGGCACGATCGTCGTGAACGCCACCTTCCAGGTCGCCGACGCCATCCTGCTCGTCGCCTACATCTCGTTCCTCGGGATGGGGCTGCAGAAGCCGGCGACCGACTGGGGCGCCATGCTCACCAGCGGCATCACCTACACGTACGCGGGTGCCTGGTGGTTGATCTTCCCCGCCGGATTCTGCATCGTGCTGACCGTCTGCGCCTTCAACAGCATCGGCGACGGCCTGCGCGACTTCTTCGACGTGAAGGGGCGTGCCGCATGAGCGACGCACTGCTGGAGATCTCCGACCTCACGGTCACGTTCCGCACCGAAGACGGGTCGGTCGAGGCCGTGAAGGGCATCGACCTCGAGGTGCGCCCCGGCGAAGTGCTGGCGCTGGTGGGCGAATCCGGTTCGGGCAAGTCCGTCACGGCTATGGCCATCCTGAAGCTGCTGCCGCGCTCGGCCACGGTCACCGGGTCGATCAGGCTCGCCGGGCGCGAGCTCCTGCCGCTCGCGGAAACCGAGATGAACGCCGTGCGCGGCGCCGAGATCTCGATGGTGTTCCAGGAGCCGATGACCGCGCTCAACCCGAGCATGCGGATCGGCGACCAGATCACCGAGGCCATTCTCAACCACCGCACCATCTCCAAGGCGGAGGCCTGGGAGCGTGCGGTCGAGATGCTCCGGCGCGTGGGCATCCCCGAGCCCGCCCGTCGGGCGAAGAGCTACCCGCACGAGCTGTCCGGTGGTCAGCGTCAGCGCGTGGTCATCGCGATCGCCCTCGCGTGCGAGCCGCAGCTGATCATCGCCGACGAGCCGACGACCGCGCTCGACGTGACCGTGCAGGCCGAGATCCTCGACCTGATCCGCGGTCTCGCGGCCGAGTCGGGGACCGCGTTCCTGCTCGTCACACACAACATGGGCGTCGTCGCCGACATCGCCGACCGGGTCGCGGTGATGTTCCGCGGCACCATGGTCGAGGTGGGCGACACCCGCACGGTGCTCACCGCGCCGCGCGAGGACTACACGAAGAAGCTGCTCAGCGCCGTGCCGTCGCTGCCCGACCTCGCGAGCGTGATCGAACGGGAGCCCGAGACCGAGGTCCCAGCCGCGGTGCTCGAGCTGGATGCCGCCAGCGTCACCTACCGCCGCGGCGGACGACCGTTCCTCGCGCTCGACGGCGTGAGCCTGCGCATCGCCCCGGGCGAGATCCTGGGCCTCGTCGGCGAGTCCGGATCGGGCAAGTCGACCCTCGGACGCGCGGCACTGGGACTCCTGCCGCTGTCGAGCGGTGGGATCACCCTGTTCGGCGAGAAGGTCGGACGCGGTGGCGTCTCCGGGCGTCGGGAGCGCGCACTGCGCGGTCGCGTCGGCGCGATCTTCCAGGACCCGGGCTCCAGCCTCGACCCGCGCATGACCGTCGGCGAGGCCATCGCCGAACCCCTGCTCGTGCAGCGGCGGCGCTTCCCGACCTCGGCGAGCACGCGTCGCACCCGCGTGGCCGAGTTGCTCGACGCCGTCGAGCTGCCCACGAACTACGCCTCCCGCTACCCGCACGAGCTCTCCGGAGGGCAGCGTCAGCGCATCGGTCTCGCCCGCGCCATCGCCCTGGAGCCGGAACTGATCATCGCCGACGAGCCCACCTCTGCGCTCGACGTCTCGGTGCAGGCTGCCGTGCTCGAGGTGCTGCGCACCCTGCAGGAGAAGATGCACTTCGCGTGCCTCTTCATCAGCCACGACCTCGCCGTGGTGCACGAGATCTCCGACCGGGTCGCCGTGATGCTCAAGGGCGAGATCGTCGAGACGGGCTCCGCCGACGACGTGCTCCTGGCTCCGCAGCATCCGTACAGCCGACGGCTGCTGGCCTCGGTACCGGTTCCCGATCCCGACAAGCAGGCGCTGCGGCGGGAGGCCCGTGCGGCCGCCCGGGTGATGGCCCCGTGACCGGGGGAGAGCCGACCCGATCGACCCTTGTGCACGGTGCGGGCCCTGTCGTGCTCGGGCTCGACGTCGGCGGATCGAGCGTCAAGCACCTGCTCGCGCCGGCGCGCATCTCGCTGGACGCACCGCCGACGCCCCTCGCCCGCGGCCGTCACGCGACGCCCAAGGACGCACCCGTGGACGGGCTCGCCGCCATCGCGAACTCGCTCCGGGGTGATGCCGACCTCGAACGCGTGGTGCTGTCGATCCCCGGATTGGTCGACGAGGCGGAGGGAGTGGTCGTGCGCTCGACCAACATCCCGGCGCTCGACGGCCGCCCGCTCGGCGCACAGCTCAGCGCGGAACTCGGCATCCCGGTCGACGTCATCAACGACGGTCACGCCGCCGCGGTCGCCGAGGCCTCGTGGGGCGCGGGCGCCGGTGTCGACGACGTCTTCGTGCTCGCGCTGGGCACCGGGATCGCGGGCGCACACGTGGCGCACGGACAGGTCATCCCCGGAGCGCACGGCTCGGCCGGCGAACTCGGACACATCACGATCGAACCCGACGGCAGCATCTGCTCGTGCGGACGCCGCGGCTGCCTGGAGACCATCATCGGCGCGCCCCCCC
>NZ_JBLVOH010000045.1:21787-22176 GCF_053543675.1 Microbacterium umsixpiens | reverse complement strand
CCTGGGCCGCGGTCGGCGGAAAGGGCGGTCCGGAGGGGCTGCTGGCGGCGAGCAGCAGCGGCGATGCCGTGGCCACCGCGATCGTGGAACGGGCGTCGTCGGCGCTCGCAGAGGCGATCCTCACCCTGTGCGCCCTCGTCGATCCGGGGTGCATCGTGATCGGCGGCGGGCTCGCTCAGGCGCCGCACCAGCTCGTGACGCTCGCTGCGCGCTACGTCGGCGAGCGCGCCTCGTTCCACCGGGTTCCGCCCATCGTGCCGGCCACGCTCGGCGAGTGGGCCGGGGCGAACGGCGCCGTGCTGACCGCGCTCCGTCGCCAGCGCGCCCTCGTCTGACGCGCCGCACTCCGAGTGCGCATCGCATCCCGCCGAGCGCACGGGTTCTTGCCG
>NZ_JBLVOH010000045.1:18883-21767 GCF_053543675.1 Microbacterium umsixpiens | reverse complement strand
GCGTCGACAGCCGGTGCACTCGGCGACAGGCCGTGCACTCGGCAACGGGGGGCGGATGCCGGCGGGGCGGATGCCCAGGACGCTCGCGTAAAATCAGCACAATGACCGACGCCCCCTCCGACGCTGCACCCGACCTCGGACCGGGCGTCGACCCCGACGATCTCGCCACGACCCTTCGCGTACTGGCCGAACTGCATCAGATCGACAACGAGCACCCGGACTTCGTCGCCGTGCGCCACGCGACCGCGGCGATGTTCAAGGCCGTCAAGCGCGTGCGTCGCAAGGAGATCCGCGACGCGATCGCCGAGGCCGACAAGGCCGTCGTCGCCCGCACCGCCACCGGGGCGCCCGACCGCATCGACGACGAGACCCGCGGTCACGACCTCGCCACCAGCGTGGTGGACGCCCCCATCGCCGGCGAGCTGCTGAAGCCCCGCAACTGCTACATCTGCAAGCAGCCGTACACGCAGGTCGACGCCTTCTATCACCAGCTCTGCCCGGACTGCGCCCGCTTCAGCCACGGCAAGCGCAACGCCCGCACCGACCTCACGGGCAAGCGCGCCCTGCTCACGGGTGGCCGCGCCAAGATCGGGATGCACATCGCGCTGCGGCTGCTGCGCGATGGCGCGCACACGACCATCACGACCCGGTTCCCGCGCGATGCCGTGCGGCGCTTCTCGGCCCTACCCGATTCGGCCGACTGGCTGCACCGCCTGCGCGTGGTCGGCATCGACCTGCGCGACCCCGCCCAGGTGATCGGCCTCGCCGACTCGGTCGCGGCTCAGGGTCCGCTCGACATCCTCATCAACAACGCCGCGCAGACCGTGCGCCGCTCGCCGGGTGCGTACTCGCTGCTGGCGGATGCCGAGCTGCAGCCGCTGCCCGACGGACCGCTTCCCGAGATGGAGACCTTCGGGCACACCGCCGACCCGCACCCGCAGGCGCTGCAGGCCTCGGTCGACGCGCATCCGCTCCTCTCGGTCGCGGCCCTCGGCGGCACGGTCGCCGAGCAGGGCGGCCAGGCGCTCACGGCCGAAGACCTCGCGCGGCTCGCGATGGCTCCCGGATCGTCGTCGCTCGAGAAGCACGCCGACGGTACCGCGATCGACGCCGGCGGACTCGTGCCCGACGTGAACCGCGTCAACAGCTGGGTGCAGTCGATCGAGCAGGTCGATCCGCTCGAGATGCTCGAGGTGCAGCTGGCCAACACGACGGCGCCGTTCCTGCTCATCAGTCGTCTGCGTGCGTCGATGGCGGCATCCGATTCGCACCGCAAGTATGTGGTGAACGTGTCGGCCATGGAGGGGCAGTTCTCCCGCCGCTACAAGGGCCCCGGGCACCCGCACACGAACATGGCCAAGGCCGCGCTCAACATGCTCACCCGCACCAGTGCCGGCGAGATGCTCGAGAAGGACGGCATCCTAATGACGGCCGTCGACACCGGATGGATCACCGACGAGCGCCCGCACTACACGAAGGTGCGCCTGGCCGAAGAGGGGTTCCACGCCCCGCTCGACCTCGTCGACGGTGCCGCCCGCGTGTACGACCCGATCGTGCGCGGCGAGGCCGGCGAAGACGTGCACGGGGTGTTCCTGAAGGACTACGAGCCCAGCCCCTGGTGACGGCGGTGGGGCGTCCACATGCATGAGGAAAACCCGGATGCATGAGGATTCCTCGGTGTCTTCGCATGCATCCGTCGTTCGGTCATGCAGGTGAGGGGCGGATGCCGTATCAGTGCGCGCGAGCCGGAGGTGGGGATAGTGCTGCGGATGCCGCGTCAGTGCGCGCGCTCGGCGAGGTTGGCGGATGCCCAGCGGCCGAGCTGGTCGAGGATCGGCAGCAGTCCCTCGCCGCTGGAGGTGAGGGCGTACGACACCGTGATCGGCGGCCCGGCGTCGACTGTGCGTGCGACGAGACCGGCGTCGGAGAGTTCTGCCAGGCGGTCGGAGAGCACGGTGTCGCTGATGCCGGCGACGGAGCGTCGCAGGGCGACGAAGGTCGAAGGGCCGCCGCCGAGTGACGAGACGATCATGCCGTTCCACCGTTTGCCGAGCACGCTGAAGGCCAGTGTGACGGCGGCGTCGCACACCTGACGTTCTTCCTCGACCTCGGCCATGCACACATCCTACCCATGCTACGTTAACCGGTGTCGCTAATAAAAACCTAGCGACTACGAAAACGAGAGGTAGGCCCATGTCCCTGTTCCGCCTGGATGCCAGCATCCTTCCCGCGTCGTCCGCCAGCCGCGCGCTCGCCGACCTCGTCGAGGCCGAGTGGACCGCGTCCCACCCCGACTCGACCGTCACCCGCCGCGACCTGGCGAGCGACCCCGTGCCCGCGACCGCCTGGGCGGATGCCGTCACCGGCGGCTTCGTCGACGAGGCCCAGCGCACCCCCGCGCAGAACGACGCCCGCGCGCTCGCGACCTCGTTCGCCGACGAGCTGATCGGGGCCGACGCCCTGCTGTTCGCGGTGCCGCTGTACAACTACGGCGTCTCGCAGCACTTCAAGACCTGGTTCGACCTGGCCTACACCGACCCGCGCATCGACCCGACGGGCACCGCGCTGAACGGCAAGCCCGCGACGCTCGTCACCGTGCTCGGCGGCAACTACGCAGAGGGCTCGCCCAAGGAGGGCTGGGACCACTCGACCGGCTGGCTGCGCCGCGTGCTCGAAGACGTCTGGGGCCTCGACCTGCGCGTCGTGCAGCGTCCCTTCACCCTCGTCGGCGTGAACCCGGCGCTCGACGCGTTCACCGACACGGCGCGCGAGCTCAAGGAGAACGCGGAGGCCGACGCCCGCACCTTCGGCCGCGAGCTGGCCGCGTCCCGCGACCCCCGCGTGGCCTGACCCGGCCAGGGTCCGGCATCCGCCGGTCGCGGGG
>NZ_JBLVOH010000045.1:4492-18863 GCF_053543675.1 Microbacterium umsixpiens | reverse complement strand
CCGGGACCGCCGTCGGTCAGGCGGGAGGCGCCGCCGGGTACGGATGCGGCAGCCACACCGTCACGATCAGACCGCCGTCCGGGCGCGGGGTGAGCACCAGGGTGCCTCCGTGCGCCTGGGTGATGCGGTCGACGATCGCGAGGCCCAGTCCCGCCCCGGCATGGTCATCGCCACGGGTGCGCTCGGCGCCCCGCTGGAACGGCTCGACAAGGGTCGCCACCCGGTGCGCGGGCAGCACCTCGCCGGTGTTCTCGACGACCAGCGCGACCGCCCGCGGCAGCGAGTGCGTGCGCACGGCCACAACCCCTCCGGCGGGCAGGTTGTGCACGATCGCGTTGAGCACGAGGTTCGTGACCAACTGCGGCAACAGCGCCGCCGACCCGAGTACCGACGCGGGTGCACCGCCCACCTCGACGGCCACTCCTCGGCGGTCGGCGAGCGGCAGCAGCGCCTCCACCGCCCCTTCGGCGAGCAGGGAGAGGTCGACGATCTCGCGCGGGAACGTCCTGCGGTCGGCGCGGCTCAGCAGCAGCAGCGCCTCGGTGAGCTCGATCGCCCGGGTGTTCACCTCACGCAGCCGCGCGATCAGGGCATCGACATCGCGGTCCGGATCGGCTTCGGCGACCTCGAGCAGTGTCTGCGAGATCGCGAGCGGGGTCCGCAGCTCGTGCGAGGCGTTCGCGGCGAACCGCTGCTGCTCGGCGACGTGCGCTTCGAGCTGTTCGAGCATCGAGTCGAAGACATCGGCCAGGTCGCGGAACTCGTCGCGGGGGCCGGCGAGCGACACGCGGTGTGACAGGGATCCCTGCGCGGCGAGCCGGGCGGCGTCGCCGATGCGGTCGAGCGGCGCCAGCATCCGTCCGGCCAGCAGCCACCCGGCGCCGAGGCCGAATGCGAGCAGCACCAGCATGACCATCGAGGCCACCGGCACGAACGCCCGGCTGAGGTCGCCGCGGTTGGGGAAGAAGTCGACGGTGTCCGGCACGTAGCGCAGCAGGAACAACCCGACCGCGGCGAGGAGCAGACCTCCCGACACCACCACGATCACCGCGTAGCTCAGCGTGAGCTTGAGGCGGGCGCTCATCCCGCGGCGCCTAGGCATCGGCATCCGTCCCGATCCGGTACCCGACACCCGGCACCGTGAGGATCAGCCACGGCTCGCCCAGTCGCTTGCGCAGCGACGACACCGTGATGCGCACGGCGTTCGTGAACGGGTCGGCGTTCTCGTCCCAGGCCCGCTCCAGCAGCTCCTCGGCGCTGACCACCCCGCCCTCCGCGTCGACCAGCACCTCCAGCACGGCGAACTGCTTGCGCGTGAGCGCGACGTAGCGGTCGTCGCGGTAGACCTCGCGGCGGAACGGGTCCAACCGCAGCCCGGCGACCTCGAGCACCGGCGGGCGGCTGCGCTGACGGCGGCGGTCGAGGGCGCGCAGGCGCAGCACCAGCTCCCGCAGCTCGAACGGCTTGGTCAGGTAGTCGTCGGCGCCGATCTCGAAGCCGCTCGCCTTGTCGTCGAGCCGGTCGGCGGCGGTCAGCATCAGGATCGGGATGCCGCTGCCGGAGGCCACGATCCACCGGGCGATGTCGTCGCCCGACGGTCCGGGCACGTCGCGGTCGAGCACGGCGAGGTCGTAGGAGTTGATGCTCAGCAGCTCCAACGCGGAGTCGCCGTCGCCGGCGATGTCGGCTGCGATCGCCTCCAGGCGCAGCCCATCGCGGACCGCCTCGGCGAGGTAGGGCTCGTCCTCGACGATCAGCACACGCATGGCTGAGATCCTACGCAGTGCGACATATCGGGAGCATATGGAAAAGCGCATACGCCCTCGCAACCGGCGTGCTTCTTCACTGGAAGCATGAACACCCGCACCACCTCCCGTACTCCGAGAGCGCGCCGTCGTCGGTTCGCCGTCGCTGCTGTCGCCCTCGCTCTCGCCGTGATCGTCGCGTTCGCGGTGCAGCAGTCGCTGTCCGTGGCCTTCGCTGATGCCGCCCGCCCCGGCACCCTCCCCGTGCCGACCGACCGGCCCGCCGAGGGCGCCGCCGGCACCGGCTCGGTCATCGCCCCGAGCGAGGCCGACGGCGTGATCCGCGACGGCGACCAGCCCACGGTGTTCGACATCGACAGGGTCGCGGTCGGCAACCTCGACCCCGCCCTGCTCGCGGCTCTGCAGCGTGCGGCAGCGGATGCCGAAGGCGACGGCGTGACGTTCCGCGTGAACAGCGGATGGCGCACACCGGCGCTGCAGGAGCGGATGCTGCAGGACGCGATCGTGCAGTACGGATCGGAGGCCGAGGCCCGGCGCTGGGTGGCCACGGCCGAGACTTCGGAACATGTGACCGGCGACGCCGTCGACCTCGGCCCGCTGCCCGCGCTCGACTGGCTCGCGCAGCGGGGGTGGCGCTACGGGCTCTGCCAGATCTACGCCAACGAGACCTGGCACTACGAACTGCGTCCGGATGCCGCCGACGACGGCTGTCCCGAGATGCTCGCCGACCCGACCGCCGACCCGAGGATGCAGCGATGACCACTCTTCTCACCCCCGGGCGTGTGACTCTCTCGCGCCTGCACGCACCCACCCTGCAGACGGTCCCGGATGCCGTCGCCGAGAACCTGCGGCGGGTGCGCGCCGCGACGACCGCCCGCATCATGGCCGTGGTCAAGGCCGACGGCTACGGGCACGGTGCCGTCACCGTCGCGCGGGCCGCGGTCGATGCCGGCGCCGACTGGCTGGGGGTCACGGATGTCGCAGAAGCCGTCGCACTCCGCGAGGCCGGGCTCACGGTGCCGATCCTCTCCTGGTTGAACCCCTCCGGCGTCGACGCTGCCGCCGCAGCCGCGCATCGCGTCGACATCGCGGTGGGTTCGGTCGAAGAGCTGCGGCAGCTGATCGCGGATGCCGCGGATCCGGTGCGCGTGCACCTCCAGCTCGACACCGGCATGGCTCGTGGGGGCTCGCCGCTGGAGGAATGGGCGGAGTTGCTGCGGCTGGCGCGCACGGGGCGGGGGCGGGTGGAGGTCGTCGGGGTCATGGGGCATCTGCCGCGGGCGGACGAGGCCGATCCTGCAGCGAACGCGGCGGCGGTACTGCGTCTGCGGCAGGGGAGGGACGCCGTGCTGCGCGCGGGTTTCGGCCCGGTGCTCGTGCATCTCGCCGCGACCTCCGGTGCGCTGACCGATCCGGCGACGCACTTCGACCTGGTGCGGGTCGGCGCGGGGCTGGTCGGGATCGACCCCTCGGAGACGACCGTGCTCGCCGGGGCGTCGCGGTGGACGGCGCCCGTCGTGCACAGCGCACTCGTGCCGGCGGGGACCGCGGTCGGCTACGGCGGTGCGCACACGACCGACCGCGAGACTCATCTGAGCGTGGTCGGGGTCGGGTACGCCGACGGCATTCCGCGCGAGCTGGCAGCCGGCGCCGGGGTGGAGATCGGCGGGGCGCGGCATCCGATCGTGGGGAGGGTCTCGATGGACCAGATCGTCGTCGACACGGGATCGGTGCTGTTCCCGCGCGGGGTGGTCGCGACCGTGTTCGGGCCGGAGGGTGGGGCCGTGCCGTCGGTGCAGGAGTGGGCGCGGGGGGGGGGCAGCATCCCGCACACGATCGTGACCGGCATCGGCGCACGAGTTCAGAGGAGCGTGGCATGACGACGAAGGTGCTGGTCATCGGCGGTGGGCAGAACCCCGAGCACGAGGTCTCCCTGGCCTCCGCGGCGGCGGTGGCCGCGGCGCTGCGGATGGGCGACCACGACGTCACGTGCGTGACGATCGACCGCGACGGGATCTGGCGCGTGGAGGGGCGCCCGAACGGGGGATCGCCGGCCGAGTCGCTCGCGCTCGCGCTGCCGCTGCTCACCCGCACGGATGTGGTGTTCCCGGCCGTGCACGGCGCTCTCGGGGAGGACGGTGCTCTCGCGGCGCTGTGTGCGCTCGCCGGAGTGCGGGTGGTCGGGTCGGGGCTGCGGGCGGGAGCCATCGGCATGGACAAGTGGACGACCAAGCTCGTCGCGGATGCCGTGGGTCTCGGCACCGCCCGCGGCCGACTCGTCGCCGCCGACGACATCGGCGACGTGGAGTTCGAGGGGGAGGTCGTGGTCAAGCCGGTGTCGGCCGGTTCGAGTCACGGTGTCGGCCTCGTCACGGAGGAGGGGCAGCTGCTCGCGGCGCTGCGGGAGGCCGCGCGCTTCGATCGGCGCATCCTCGTCGAGGAGGTCGTGCGGGGGCGCGAGATCGACGTGGCGGTGCTGCGCGAGAAGGGAGGCATCCGGTGGGCGGCGCCGCCGCTGGAGATCCACGCGACCGGGCTGTTCGACACGGCCACGAAGTACGACGGCAGCGCGCGGTTCACGGTGCCGGCGCAGCTGGATGCCGCCGAGACGGCTGCGCTCAAGCGGGCGGCGATCGCCGTGTTCGATGCCCTCGGGTGCGACGGCGTCGCGCGCATGGACTTCTTCCTCACCGAGCGGGGGCCGGTGCTGAACGAGGTCAACACGATGCCGGGGCTCACCGCCGCCTCGCAGGTGCCGCGGATGTTCGCCGCGGCGGGTGTGACCTACGTCGACCTGGTCTCGCGACTCGTGCGCGCGGCCTCGTGACCGCGCCCCGGGTCGGATGGCCGGATGTCGCGAAGGGCATCTGCATCCTGCTCGTCGTGCTCTGGCACGTGGTCACGAAGGTCGTGGTCGGCTTCCCCGGCGCGGGAGCGGTGACGGATGCCTGGGTGATGCTCAACGCCCAGCTCCTGCCGCTGCGCATCCCGCTGTTCTTCCTGGTCTCCGGGATGTTCGCGGCGCGGGCGGTGCTCGCCGGGGACGGTGCCTCCTGGCGACGTCGGGCCGGCCGGCTCGCACTGCTCTACCTCGTGTGGGTGCTCATCCAGACGGCCGTGCTCGCGCTCGCACCGGAGTTCGACACGGCGCGGGCGACCAGCGGGTGGGAGCTGCTCGCGCAGCTCACCATCAGTCCGACGAACCTCTGGTACCTGCTCGCGCTCGCCGTGTATCTCGCGGTCGGGCGGCTGACGCGCGGGCTCCCGACCGTCGCCGTGCTGTCGGTGGCGTTCGTGATCGCCGCCGTCGCCGGGGCGGGTCTCCTTCCCGATCTCGGCAACCTGTGGCAGCTGGTGCAGAACCTGTTCTTCTTCCTCATCGGGCTGCGGCTGCGGGCCATCGTCGAGCACTTCGCAAACAGGAGTGGCGTGGGCGTCGCGGTCGCGCTCGCCGCCGGGTACGCGGGGGCACTCGCCGTCGTCTCGGTGCTCGGCATCCGGCTCGTGCCCGGAACCTGGCCGCTGCTCTGCCTCGTCGCGGTGGCATTCGGGGTGTCGCTCAGCGTGCTCATCGACCGGCATGTCGAGGTCGTCGCGCGGCCGCTGCGGTGGATCGGCCGACGGACCCTGCCGATCTACGTGCTGCACATGATGCCGCTCGCGCTGATCGATGCCGGGTTGCGGGCGGCCGGGTGGCGGACGACACCGGTGCTCGAGACCGTCGGCCCTCTTGTGCTGACGGCGGTGGTGATCGCCGTGTGCCTGGCGGTTCACGCGGTGCTGGTGCGCATCGGATTCGGGGCACTGTTCGATCCGCTGCGGGTGACCGATCGGCTCACGACCCGCGTCCGGCGATGACCCCCCTCGACAACCGCGGGGCGACGGCGGACCATGGAGTCATGGCGGCCTTCACAGCGGACAACGCATTCAGCGGTTTCAGCGTCGACGACATCGACGCGGCGAAAGAGTTCTACGGCACGACCCTCGGCCTCGACGTCGAGGTCAACGCGATGGGGTTCCTCGACCTGCGGCTGCCGAGCGGCGGGTCGATCCTCGTGTACGCGAAGCCGAACCACACGCCGGCGAGCTTCACGATCCTGAACTTCCCGGTCGCGGATGTCGACGCCGCGGTGGACGAGCTCATCGCGCGCGGCGTGCAGACCAAGATCTACAGCGACGAGGAGTTCCCCTCCGATGCGCGCGGCATCGTCCGCGGCAACGGACAGGGCCCGGACATCGCGTGGTTCCGCGACCCCGCCGGGAACGTGCTCGCGGTCATGCAGGCCTGACGCGGAGTCGGACGACGCGGGGCAGCCGCTCCAGCGTCTCCCTCCGATGCGAGGCGACGAGCAGTGTGCCGTCGAACTCCGCGAGCACGTCCGAGATCCGCGCCTCGGTGTCGGGGTCGAGGCTCGCGGTGACCTCATCGACGACGAGGATCCGCGGGTCCCGTACCAGCGCTCTGGCGAGGGCCAGCCGTGCACGCTGCCCCCCGGAGAGGCGGACTCCGTGCTCGCCGATCCGGTCGTCGAGCCTGATGCCGTCGTCGACGCCCACCCGCGCGAGGGCTTCCTGGAGAGCGGTGTCTTCGCGGTACTCTGCGCCGCGGAGCAGGTTCTCCCTGACCGTCCCGTAGAACAGTCGCGCATCCTGCTCCACGAAAGCGACGGCGCGGCGGAGATCCTCGTCGGCGATCTCGGGAAGCGGATGCCGACCGCCGTCGGCGTCGATCAGGGAGATGCTGCCGGACGAGGGATCCCAGAGGCGCGCGGCCAGGGCGATCACCGTGCTCTTACCGGCACCTGATGCTCCGGCGAGACCGACGTGCTCTCCCGGAGCGACCTCCATCGACCAGGCACGCAGCGCGTCCGTCGCGTCGTCGTACGAGAAGGAGACCGCGTCGAAGCGGATGCCGAGCGGACCGTGCGGGAGCGGGTGCGGCTCGAGGGCCATCGTCACGACGGCCGGACGGGTGAGCGCCGCTGTCACGCGCCGGGCACTCGCGGTGAGCGGGTGCAGCTCGGTGAGGGTGTGGCTCGCCTCGCCGATGGCGGCCACTCCCGCGATGCCGAGGGCGATGACGGCGGGAAGCATCCCGGCGATCTGCGGGCTCGGCGTGCGCGCATCGGCTCCTCCGCTCGCGACGACGGCCGCCAGCAGGATTCCGATGACGACCGCCGTGAGCACGAGTTCGCGGGCGCCGTCGACGGCCTCGCCGAGCAGCGCTCTGCGGAGCGAGGTGCGGGCGGCGCGACGCGTGCGGGCCACCGTGTCGCGCACGATCCTCGCCCGCAGTCCGTAGGCGAGGATCTCGCGCATCGCACCGAGTGCGTCGACCATACGCTCCGCCTGCTCTTCGCGCTCCGCCTGTTCCGCGGCCCCGAGTCGGCGTACCGGACGGGCGCCCCACAGCGCGGTGGACGCGACGAGCGCGCCGCCGAGCAGGACGACCGCCGACGCGGTGGGCATGACCCACGCGGTTCCGATCAGGGCGACGAGGAACAGCGTGAGCGAGGCGCCGATCTGGGCGATGGTGTGGGCATAGAAGAACTCCAGCTTCTCGATGTCGGTCATCGCCACGGAGGCCGCGCGACCGGAGTGCTCTCGCCGACGACCGGGGACACTCCGGGCGTACGCGTCGAAGAGCGCCCCGCGAAGCCGTGCGAGAACCCGGTACGCGAGCGCATGCGACACGTCCATCTCCCGCCACGTGAGCACGGCGCGCAGCAGCACCAGCACCACGAGCCCCGCCCACCATGCCGCGGTCGGCCAGACGCCGAGCGCGACGGCCTCGCCGACCCCGAGTGCCGACAGCACCGCGATGGCGGCCAGTGCCAACGTGCTCGTCGTGCTGAGCACGTAGATTCCGGCGATCCGCCGCCACTCGGGCCGCAGTGGGGGGAGGAGGGCGGTGAACACAGCCGTGGTCCCTGAAGCCGTCACGTCCGTACCTCCTGCAGCATCCCGGCATCGAGTCGGCGCACCGACGTCACGCGCTCGAGAGCTTCGGTCCGGTGGCTGATCATGAGGACGATCCGCTCCGCGGCGACCCGCTCCAGCGTCTCCGCGACCGTCTGCGCTCCGCGGTCGTCGAGTGCGCTCGTCGGCTCGTCGACCAGGAGCACGGGTCGCTGCGCCAGGAACGCCCTGGCCAGTGCCAGCCGCTGCCGCTGCCCGCCGGAGAGGCTCGTCCCGGCCTCGGAGACCGGAGCGTCGAAGCCACCGGGTATCGCGCGGATCTCGGCCAGGATGCCGGCGGCGGCGCACGCGGCCTCCACCTCGCGGTCGTCGGCTCCGACGAGGTTCACGTTCTGCCGGATGGTCCCCGAGAAGAGCACGGGCCGCTGCGAGACCACGGCGATGTCGCTCGCTCGCAGCGGGAGCCCGTCCAGGTCGATCGTGCCCGTGGTGGGCGTGAGGAATCCGAGCAGGAGATCGAACAGGGTCGACTTGCCCGATCCCGACGCACCGACGATCGCATGCACCGCGCCCACCTCCACCTGGAGGTCGATGCCGAGCAGCACGTCGTGGTCGGCGCCCGGGTAGCGATACGTGAGGTTCGACACCCGCAGCACCCGGGGGGTGGTTGCGACGCCGGAGACCTCGCTCATCGCGCCGGCGTCCGCATCCGCATCTGCATCTGCACGCGATCCGCGGGGGCCGAACGCGCCCAGTGCGACGAGACCCGGCACGGCGGTCAGGCCGAGGAACCCCGCGTGCCAGTGCCGCGAGAGGTCACGCACGGGGCGGAACGCCTCGGACGACAGCAGCAGGATCGCGTAGACCTCGCCCCGGGGCGCGGCGCCTGTCATCACATCCCAGACCGCCACGAAGACGGCCGCGACGTACCCGGCCTGCACGGCGAAGTCGGTCACGGCGGTCGTCACCAGAGACGATCGCATCACCCGCTCGGTCGCGCGCCGCAGGGCCTCCGACCGCTCGCGCAGCCGCTCGCGCGTCCCGGTGACATCGCCCAGGGTGCGTAGTGTGGCCATGCCGCGCAACGACTCGAGCAGGTCATCGCCGAGTGCCTCATAGGTGTCCCAGTGGTCTACGCCACGACCTGCGAGCATCCGCTGCCACGCCATCGGGCCGAGCACGGCCACGAGAATCCCGACCGTCACGCAGGCGGCCGCCGGCAGCGAGACAGCAGCCAGCAGTCCGACCGCCGCCACACTGCCGACCGCCAGCAGCACGACCGCGGGGACGTACTTCGACACGTACGCGTCGGTGCCGTCGATCCCCTCTCCCAGAGTCGCCTGCACCGACCCGTCGCGCACCGCGGGGTCGTGCAGCCGGGCGGGCGTGAGCGCCGCGGTGATCGCCCGACCGCGAAGATGCTCACGCACTCGGCCGCCCAGCGCGGCGGCAGAGCCCGCCTTCGCCAGTGACAGGAGGATGCGGATGACGCTCACGGCGAGGATCACCGCCCCGCCGAGGAGCGCTGTGCGCACATCGCCGCCGACGAACGCCGCCAGCGACACCGCCAGTGCTCCGGCCTGCACGAGATGGGTGGCGAAGACGAGAAGGAGCAGGGCGGTGCTTGCGGCCAACTCGCGGGGGAAGGATCGGGCCTCTCGCCACAGCTCGGGCACGATCATCACGGCGGGCCTCCGGTGGGTGGATGTTCAGGGACGACTTCGACCCTAGATGATAACGATTCTCAATATCTACTAGCATGCTGCTCATGCCTCCTTCGTCCTCCGCCGCGCTCGCCGGCGACCTCGACCGTGCATCACCGCCCGCGCCGGCCGCGCGGAGCAGCCGTCCTTCGCGGCAGTCGTGGTCGACCGTCGCGCCGACGACCCTGGTTCTCGCGCTGATCGCCGCGATCCTTCTCGTGCTCGTCGTCTCCGCCGCAACCGGACCGGTCGCCGTGAGTGTGGACGAGGCGGCGCGCATCGTGATCGGACACCTCGTTCCCGGGATGCCGTGGATGTCGGACGGCAGTCTGTCGACGCTGCAGGACCAGGCGGTGTGGCAGTTCCGCCTGCCCCGTGCCCTCCTCGCCGGGCTCGCCGGTGCCGGACTCGCGCTGGCCGGGGCGATCATGCAGGTCGTCGTCCGCAACCCGCTCGCCGAGCCCTACATCCTCGGTGTCTCCTCGGGGGCGAGCGTCGGTGCCGTGCTCGTCATCGTCTCCGGAGGGGTCGCCCTCGCCGGACTCACGATGAGCGGTGCCGCCTTCCTCGGAGCCGTGGTCGCGTGCATCCTCGTGGCCCTCCTCGCCCGGCGCCGAGGGGAACTCTCCCCGACCAGGATGATCCTCGCCGGGGTGGCTCTCGGATCACTCCTGAGCGCGGTGACCAGCTACCTCACCATCACCACCGACGCGCAGAACGTCGTGAGCGTGATGTTCTTCCTGCTCGGAAGCGTGTCGGCGGCGACCATGTCGTCGCTGTTGATCCCGGCGATCGCGCTCATCATCGCCGGCGTCGCGGTGTTCGGCCTCGCTCGGCAGATGAACGCGCTCCTCGCCGGCGACGAGTCGGCACTCGCGGTCGGCGTGCGCGCGACGCGGCTGCGTGCGCTGCTCCTCGTCATCGCGTCGCTGCTCACCGGGGCGATCGTCGCTGTGAGCGGAGGGATCGGCTTCGTCGGGCTCGTCGTGCCGCACGTCGCTCGGATCCTCGTCGGCTCGGAACACCGTCGGATGCTCCCGATCACCGTTCTCGCGGGGATGCTCTTCCTGATGGTCGCTGACCTGCTGGCGCGCACGGTGGCGGCCCCGTCGGAGATCCCCCTCGGCATCCTGACCGCATTCGTCGGCGCACCGTTCTTCCTGTGGCTGATGCGCCGAGGCGGCGAGAAGGCAGGGATCGACCGATGACCATCGCCTTCCACGGCGTCGACGTCGCGCGCGGGAACCGAACGGTGCTCCACGGGGTCGACCTGACGATCGGCATCGGCAGGATCGTCGGTCTCGTCGGCCCCAACGGCAGCGGCAAGTCGACTCTGCTGCGGACGCTCTTCTCCGGACGACGGCCCCTGCGCGGACACGTCACCGTCGACGGCGCCGACGTGGCGGGGTTCGCTCCGAGGGCGCTGGCCCGGACCGTCTCGGTGATGCTGCAGGACGCGCCGTCCGAGTTCGACCTCACGGTGCGCGAGACCGTGCTCGTCGGCCGCGCCCCGCATCGTCCACCGTTCACGCGTGATTCGCCCGACGACCATCGCATCGTCGATGAGTCCCTCCGTGCGGCGGATGTCGCCGACCTCGGCGACCGGCTGATGCGTCAGCTCTCCGGCGGGCAGCGGCAGCGGGTGATGCTGGCGCGGGCTCTCGCGCAGGACGGCGAGATCCTCATCCTCGACGAGCCGACCAACCACCTCGACATCGCCCACCAGCTCGACCTGATGCGCGTCGTCTCCGGCCTGGGAAAAACGGTGGTCGCCGCGCTGCACGACCTGAACATCGCGGCGTCGTTCTGCGATGACATCGCCGTGCTCGACGAGGGGCGGCTGGTCGCCTTCGGGGCGGCGGACACCGTGCTGACCCCGGAGCTGGTGAGCGACGTGTTCCGCGTGACCGCCCGCGTTGCGCGCGAAGAGGGCACCGGCGCCCGTGCAATGACATTCCACCCCCGAACCCCCTTCGACGGGACCCGCCCGTCGGCATCACCGAGGAGAACCGAATGACATCCCGAAATCGATCCGCCCGCATTCTCGTGACGGCGCTCGGAGGGGCGACCCTCCTCGGCCTGACCGGCTGCGGCACAGGCGTCACCGCGGCCGCGCCCACGCAATCGGCGGATACGGCTGTCACGATCGAGAACTGCGGACGGAGCGTCGTCGTGCCGGAGCCTCCGTCCGCCGTGGTCGGCCTGCACCCGTCGCAGACCGAGCTGCTGCTGCGCCTCGGCCTGGCGGATCGTCTCGTCGGGCAGGCGCAGGCGACCGTGCAGGCCTTGCCGGACGACGTCGCCGCCCTCGCGGAAGGGATCCCGGTGCTCGGCGCCGACACCCCGCCGAACCGCGAGACCCTGCTCGCCGCCGAGCCCGACTTCGTGTACTCGCCGACGACCTACGAGTTCACCGCGGAGCAGGGGTTCGCGAGCCTCGAGCAGCTCGAAGAGGCGGGGGTCGCCGCCTACGTCGCCACCGGCGGCTGCTTCGATCGGCGCATGGAGGGAACCGTCGACGACCTCTTCGTCGACCTCGAGAACCTCGGCGCGATCTTCGACGTCGAGCAGGAGGCTGCGGCGCTCATCGAGGACGCGGAGGCCGACCTCGCCGAGGTCGATGCGGCTGTCGAGGAGGTCGACGAGCGGCTGCGCGTGGCGCAGGTGTACGTCGACGGCACGACTCTGACCGCGATCGGCGCGGGCATCGAGTACGACATCCTGCGGCGTGCGGGCGCCGAGGCCGTGTTCACCCCGGAGGACCCGGCCTTCGCCGACTTCTTCGCCGCCGAGATCACCCCGGAGGCGCTCGCGGCCGCGGCCCCGGACGCACTCGTCTTCGCCGCGACCGACCCCGCGCACGAGGCCGCCGCGCGCGCGTACCTCACTGCGACGTTCCCGGATATGCCGGCGGTGCAGGAGGAGCGGCTGATCGCCATCTCCACCTCGGACACCTTCCCCGGCACGCTCGGGAACATCTCGGTCGTCCACAGGATCGCGCAGGCGCTGTACCCCGACGCCTTCGCCTGAGCGCCGTGCGGGGGCCCGGACCTTGCGCGCGATGCGTGCGGTCCGGGCCATCGTGCGTCGGGCCGGCGACAGGCAGCCGTCACGTTTCGGTAACGGAACGGGGCCGTTGTTGCGCGCATGATTCCCTCCTGTTTCACTCCTATTACAACTTTCAATTTTTACTGAAGTTTCATTGATTGTTGAACGTCCGCGATCTAGCGTGCTGGACAAGCCCCTGCGACACCCGCGCAGGAACGACCCAGCCCACACCCGTCGCGGTCCCGTCAGGTGTGGCTCAAGGAGGAGTTATGCGCAGCACTGCAAGACTGATGATCGCCGCCTCGGCGGTCCTCGCACTGTCGCTCGCGGGTTGTTCCGCGTCGCCGACGGATGCGGACGATCCGGCCGACGCCGAGCCGATCCGCTTCGCCGTGGAGAAGCCCGACAGCCTGGTCCCGGCCAACCAGTTCAGCTCGTACAACATCGTGATCGCGATGTTCTCGCCGCTCACCGCGATCGACGACGAGGGCGAGATCACCTACGTCGCCGCGGAGTCGGTCGAGTCGGACGACGCGACGCTCTGGACGGTCAAGCTCCGCGAAGGCTGGACCTTCCACGACGGCACGCCCGTCACCGCGCAGGACTACGTCGACACCTGGAACCATGCCGCCTACGGCCCGAATGCCTGGGTCAACGGCGCGCAGCTCGCCGGGGTGGCCGGGTACACCGACCTCAACCCGGGCGAGGGGGCCGAGCCGACCGCGACCGAGCTCTCCGGTCTCACGGTCGTCGACGACCTCACCTTCACGGTCGAGCTCGACGCCCCCGACCGGCAGTTCCCCCTGCAGCTCACCGCAGGCCAGACCGGTCTCTACCCACTCCCGTCCGAAGCGCTGGAAGACATGGCGGCCTGGGAGAAGGCCCCGGTCGGCAATGGACCGTTCGCGCTCGTGGACGGCTGGTCCGAGACCGACCCGATCGACGCGGTGGCCTATGAGGACTACGCCGGCACCGAGCCCACCATCGGCTCCGTCACCTTCGTGCCCTACCTCGACACCGCGACCGCCTACACGGACGCGCTGGCCGGGGAGATCGACATCGTCGCGATCGCCGGATCCCAGGTGGGTCAGGCCCGCACCGACTTCGGCGAGCACGTCTACGAGCTGGATGCGCCCGGTGTGGACTTCCTCGGATTCGACCTGAGCGACCCTCGCTTCGCGGACCCCCGCGTCCGTCAGGCCATCTCGATGGCGATCGATCGGTCCGCCATCAACGACGCCATCTTCGGCGGCTCGCAGGTGCCTGCGACGTCCCTCACCGCGCCGAGCATGCCGGGCGACCCCGAGGGCGTGTGCGGCGAGTACTGCGAGTTCGACCCGGATGCCGCGCAGGCGCTGCTCGCCGAGGCGGGCGGCTTCGAGGGCGAGCTGGAGGTGCACTACATCGCGAACTGGGGTCAGGAGGACCTGTTCGGGGCGATCGCCAATCAGTTGCGCCAGAACCTCGGCATCGAGAGCGTGGTCGCGACACCGTCGGCCGACTTCGCGGCCTTCGTCGCGAGCGTCGAGGCGCACGAGGTCAACGGTCCCTACCGGGCCCGCTGGGGTGCGCTGTACCCGAGCCAGCAGAACACGCTGACCGCCGTGTACACGGCCAGCGGCGAGGGGAACTTCGGCGCCGGCGGCTACTCGAACCCCGAGGTCGACGCCCTGCTGCAGGAGGCGAACGCGGCCGACACGTTCGAAGAGTCCAGCGAGGGGTACGTCAAGGTGCAGGAGCGCATTCTCGAGGACTTCCCGACCGTTCCGCTGTTCGGCAACCGCTACCTGTACGTCACCTCGGATCGCATCGCCGAGCTCTCCACGGTGTCGGGGAGCGTCGACCTGAACAAGGTCGTCCTGTCCGCGGCATCCTGACCCGACCCAGAGAGAACCACACCTCGTGCACGAAACCCCCGCGGCAGCGACCGCCGGC
>NZ_JBLVOH010000045.1:0-4472 GCF_053543675.1 Microbacterium umsixpiens | reverse complement strand
CGCCGTGCCGGGGGGCGCCCGACCACACCGCTTTCCCGACCGTCGACGAGCTGAACCGACAGCTGGAGGAGCTCCGCTCGATCCACCCCGACATCATCCGGGTGCAGCGGATCGGCACCAGCCGCCTCGGCGAACCGATCAGCTTCTACTCGATCGGCGAGGGTGCGCGCTCGGCGCTGGTCGTGGGTGGAGTGCACCCGAACGAGCCCATCGGCTCGCTGACGATCCTGCACCTCGTCGAGCAGCTCACGTCGGATGCCGGCTTCCGTGAACAGCTCGACACCATTTGGCACGTCGTGCCGTGCGCCGATCCGGACGGGATGCGGCTCAACGAGGGGTGGTTCGCCGAGCCCGCCGACCGCGAGCGTTACGCCCGGGAGTTCTTCCGTCCGGCCCCCGACGAACAGGTGGAGTGGACGTTCCCCTTCTCGTACAAGAAGGCCTACTTCGACGCGATGATGCCCGAGACGCAGGCGCTTGCTCGTGCGATCGACATCGCCCGGCCGCACCTCTACGTGCCGCTGCACAACAGCGAGGGGGGCGGCGCGTACTTCTACCTCTCACGTCCGCTTCCCGCGCTGTACCCGCTGCTGCACGCGTTGCCTGCGGCGCTCGGCGTCCCGCTGCACACCGGCGAGGCGGAGGGGGCGCACTTCACCGTGCTCGCCCCGGCCATCTACGAGATGGGCACCCTTCAGGACGCCTATGACTGGACCGAGGCGTATGGCCTCGACCCCTACCCGCCCGGCTCGGCCGGTGACGCGTCGACCTCGTATGCGCAGAAATACGGCACGCTGTCGCTGATCGCCGAGCTCCCACAGTTCAGCGATCCCTTCGCCGACGACACGAGCGAGACCGCGACCCGCTATCCCGACGCGCTGCGGGAGTCGGGCGAGCGTCTCCAGGCCGCGGGCACCGCCCTCACCACCCTCATCGCGCGGGTGGAGCCGCACCTGCGACTGGACACCCCGCTGCTGCGGGCGGCCCGAGTCTTCGCGCCTGCCGCGGGCGCCGCGGGCAGCGAGCACCTCGCGCGGGCGGATCAGGAGGCCGACCGTCCGGCCACGGCCTCCGAGCTCGAGGCGCTGTCCGGTGTCGTACGCCTGCACCGACTGCGCTGGGGTGGGATGCTCGCCCGCGCTCTGCGTGCCGAGGTCGACGCGGGCACGGCAGCACCCGAAGTGCGCCGAGTCGCGGTCGAGGCGCAGGAGCTGTTCGACGGTTGGCTGGAGGAGGCGCTCCAGGCCGGGACGTCGATCCCGCTGCCGCTGAGGGCCGTGGTCGGCGTGCAGTACGGGGCGATCCTCGCCGCTCACGCCCAGCTCGAGGGGGCCGGCCGGTGGGTCTCGGACTGAAGCTGCTGCAGCGGCTGGCGGGCTTCGCGATCGTCTTCTTCGGAGTGACGTTCATCATCTACTTCACGGTCTTCAGCCTGCCCGGCGACCCGATCCGCGCGCTCGCGGGGGACCGGCAGCTGCCGCAGTCCGTGATCGATGCGCTCAACGCCCGCTATCTGCTCGATCAGCCGCTGTGGGCGCAGTACACGAACTACATCGGCAACCTGCTCTCCGGCGACCTCGGCGTGGACCTGCGAGGCCGTCCCGTTGCCGATCAGCTGGCCTCGCGGTGGGGTGTGACGATCACCCTCGCCCTGACGGCCTGGACGATCCAGATCGTGCTCGGGCTCGCGGTCGGCATCGTCTCGGCCCTGAAGCGCGGCACCGTGATCGACCGGGGGTTGCTGGTGATCTCGATCGGTCTCAGCTGCATCCCCGTCTTCGTGCTCGGCATCACCGCGCAGATCGTGTTCGGCGTGCGCCTGGACTGGCTGCCGGTCGCCGGCATCCGAGAGGGGTGGCCGATCGCCTACCTGCTTCCGTCGCTCGTGATCGCGCTGTTCGGGCTGGCGTCCGTCTCGCGACTGGTGCGCGGATCGATGATCGAGAACCTCGACGCCGACTACGTGCGCACCGCCAGGGCGAAAGGCATCGGGGAATCCCGCGTCATCGGACTGCACGTGATGCGCAACTCCCTGATCCCCACCGCCACGTTCCTTGCCACCGACCTCGGATTCCTGCTCGGTGGCGCCGTCGTGATCGAGGGCATCTTCAACCTTCCCGGCGTCGGCAACCTGCTGTTCCTCGCGATCCGCGATCACGAGGCGACGCTGGTCGTCGGCATCTCCACCGCGCTGATCATCATCTTCCTGCTCACCTCGCTGATCGTGGACGCCCTCCACGCGCTGCTCGACCCGAGGATCCGTCGTGGCTGACCCCCTGAACCCGACTCCGGGCACCGCGAAGATCACGGTGCCGAAGACCATGAGCCTCCCGGTCGCCACGCGCCGCGACGGCGCTTGGCGGATGCTGGTGCGGCGGCCGCTGTTCTGGATGGCCGCAGTCGTGCTCCTGGTCGTGGCGGCGTTCGCCGTCGCTCCTGCGCCCTTCGCGGCACTCTTCGGCAACGGCGACCCCCGGGCCTGCGACCTCGCCGACAGCGCGAAGACCGCGCGTGAAGGGCATCCGTTCGGGTTCGACCTGCAGGGCTGCGACATCTGGGCCAATGCCGTCTACGGCGCGCAGAGCTCGCTCGCGGTCGGCTTCCTGGCGACCGCGATCGCCCTGGCTGTCGCCCTCGTGCTGGGCACGCTGGCCGGTATGGGCGGCTCGGCCGCCGATTGGGTCGTCTCCCGCGTGACCGAGGTGTTCCTCGGTTTCCCGTTCCTGCTCGCTGCGATCGTCGTGCTCAACATGCTCGGCGCGCGCAACGTCCTGACCGTCGGACTCGTGCTGGGGATCTTCGGTTGGCCGATGATGGCGCGGCTGATGCGCGGCTCGGTGCGCTCGGTGGCCAAGGCCGACCACGTGCTCGCGGCGCGCACGATGGGGCTGAGCACCGGACGGATCGTCTCGCGCTACGTGCTGCCGAACGCCGTGCAGCCGGTGCTCCTGCTGGCGACCCTCACGATCGGCGCGGTCATCGTCGCCGAGAGCACCCTCACCTATCTCGGCGTCGGACTCTCCGCGCCGGCGATCTCGTGGGGACTGCAGATCGCTGCCGGATCGCGGGTGTTCCAGGCGGCGCCGCACGTGCTGGTGCTGCCGAGCGTGATGCTCGCCCTGACCGTGCTCGCGATCGTCGCGATCGGCGAGGAGCTGCGCAGCGTCTTCGATCCGAGGGAGCGACGGTGAATGGCATGCTGATCGGAACGCCGCCGAAAGGGGAGAGACCATGACCGAGGACAACGCCGCCGCACAGCGCGAGGAGTACCGCCGCCAGTTCGCCGAGGAGATCTCGCTCATCTGGGAGATGGCCGGCACCTCCCGCATGGACGGGCGGGTGCTGGGCTACTTGATGATCATGGATCGCCCCTACATCTCGTCGTCCGACCTCGCCGCGGCACTCGGCGCCAGCACGGGAGCCGTGTCCATGGCGACCCGGCGGCTGATCGACACGAACTTCATCCGTCGCCACTCCTTGCCCGGCGACCGGAACCACTACTTCATGGCCGAGGAGGACCCGTGGGGCAGCTTCCTGGCCAACGAGCGCCGCTACTTCGACAGGCAGATCCGCTCCCTCGACACGGCCCTGCGCTGGCTGAGCCCGAACGAGACCGACGCCGCCGTGCGTCTGCGCAACGGCCGCGACTACCTGGAATGGGTGCAGGACTACCACCACAAGATGCTCGCCGACTGGCACGAGCACAAGCGCGCTCGCGACGCGGGCGAGGACGAAGCGTGATCGATGGATGCCACTGAATCCGTTCTGCGGGTGCGCGACCTGCGTGTGACGTTCGGCACCCGCGATCGCGTCGAGATCGTGCACGGCCTCGACCTCGACGTCGCTCCCGGCGAGGTCGTCGCGATCGTCGGCGAATCCGGGTCGGGGAAGTCGGTCACGGCGCTGTCGGTCATCGGCCTGCTGCCCGACGGCGCACGGGCCACCGGCTCGGTGCAGCTGCACGGGCGTGAGCTGCTCGGGCTCACACCGCGGGAGCTGCGCCACGTGCGCGGTGCCGAGATCGCGCTGATCTCGCAGGACCCGGTCGCCTCGCTGAATCCGGTCTTCACGATCGGGTTCCAGGTGGTCGAGGCGGTCCGGGCCCACGATCGCTCGCTGAGCACGCGGGCGGCCCGCCGCCGGGCGATCGAACTGCTCGAGCTGGTCGACATCCCCGACCCCGCCCGGCGCATGAAGCAGTACCCGCACGAGCTCTCCGGCGGGCAGTGCCAACGTGTCGGCATCGCGATGGCGCTGGCGTCCGACCCGCAGCTCCTCATCGCGGACGAGCCGACGACGGCGCTCGACGTGACGGTGCAGGCCGAGGTGCTCGACGTGCTCTCCCGGCTCGGGCGGCGCGAAGGTCGGGCGATCCTCCTGATCACGCACGACATGGGCGTCGTGGCCGACCTGGCCGACCGCGTGGTGGTCATGCGCCACGGAGCACTCGTAGAGGAAGGCTCGGCGCGCAG
>NZ_JBLVOH010000044.1:7670-8388 GCF_053543675.1 Microbacterium umsixpiens | reverse complement strand
TTCACGCACTCGAGAAGCACACCGGTCAGAAGATGGCCTTCCTCGCCGAGGAGCATGAGGGGACGCACCTGACCTTCTCCGACGTGTCGGTTCAGCCGCGCAGCGTGATCACGTCGCCGGAGTGGTCGGGGTCGGAGCACGGGGGTCGGCGCTACACGGCCTTCGCGATCAACGTCGAGCATCTCAAGCCGTGGCACACCCTGACCGGTCGCCAGCACTTCTACCTCGACCACGACTGGATGGACGAGCTCGGCGAGGCGCTTCCGATCTACCGGCCCCCACTCGACATGCACCGTCTGTTCGGCGACGTCGTTCCGGGGACGAACGGTGGGGCAGAGGTGCACGTGCGCTACCTGACGCCGCACTCCAAGTGGTCGATCCACTCGGAGTATCAGGACAACCTCTTCATGCTGTCGCTGTCGCGCGGCGGCCCCACGATCTGGATGAGTCCGCAGGACGCCGAAAAGATCGGTGTCCGTGACAACGACTGGATCGAGTCCTACAACCGCAACGGGGTGGTCGTCGCGCGGGCGAACGTCTCCCACCGCATGCCGGAGGGCACCGTGTACATGTACCACGCGAAGGATCGCACGGTGGATGTGCCCATCTCGGAGATCAGCGGACAGCGCGGCGGCATCCACAACTCCCTCACCCGCATCCTGCTCAAACCGAGTCATCTGATCGGCGGCTACGCGCAGCTGTCGTGGGCGTTCAACTA
>NZ_JBLVOH010000044.1:0-7650 GCF_053543675.1 Microbacterium umsixpiens | reverse complement strand
CTATCTCGGCCCGACCGGGAACCAACGCGACGAGGTCACCACGATCCGTCGCCGCGACCAGGAGGTGCGGTACCGATGAAGGTCATGGCGCAGATGTCGATGGTGATGAACCTCGACAAGTGCATCGGATGTCACACCTGCTCGGTCACGTGCAAGCAGGCGTGGACGAACCGCACCGGCATGGAGTACGTCTGGTTCAACAACGTCGAGACACGGCCCGGTGTCGGGTACCCGCGTGGGTATCAAGACCAGGAGAAGTGGGGCGGCGGCTGGGTGCGCGACAAGCGCGGTCGGCTGCGGCTGCGGAGCGGCGGACGGTTGGCGAAGCTCATGCGCATCTTCTCCAACCCGAAGCTGCCGGGCCTCGACGACTACTACGAGCCCTGGACGTACGACTACGACATGCTCGTCAACGCTCCGAGCGGCGAGCACACCCCGGTGGCTCGACCGAAGAGCCTGATCACCGGCAAGGACATGAAGATCTCGTGGTCGGCCAACTGGGACGACGACCTGGGCGGTTCGATCGAGACCATGCAGGAGGACCCGATCCTGCAGAAGATGAGCGAGCAGGTCGAGGCCGAGTTCCAGAAGGCCTTCATGTTCTACCTGCCGCGTATCTGTGAGCACTGCCTCAATCCCTCATGCGTGGCATCGTGCCCCTCGGGTGCGATGTACAAGCGGGAAGAGGACGGCATCGTCCTCGTGGACCAGGATGCGTGCCGCGGTTGGCGCATGTGCGTGTCGGGCTGCCCCTACAAGAAGGTCTACTTCAATCACAAGACCGGCAAGGCCGAGAAGTGCACCATGTGCTACCCGCGGATCGAGGTGGGGCTGCCCACCGTGTGCTCGGAGACCTGCGTCGGCCGACTGCGGTATCTCGGACTGGTGCTCTACGACGTCGATCGGGTCGCCGAGGCCGCGGCGGTGGAAGACGAGCACGAGCTCCTCGAGGCGCAGCGTTCGGTGATCCTCGACCCGAACGACCCCGCGGTGATCGAGGCGGCACGTCGTGACGGGATCCCCGAGGACTGGATCGATGCCGCCCAGCGGAGCCCGATCCACCGGCTGATCCAGAAGTACAAGGTCGCGCTTCCCCTGCACCCCGAGTATCGGACGATGCCGATGGTCTGGTACATCCCGCCGCTGTCGCCCGTCGTCGACGTGATCACCGGATCGGGCAGCGACGGGGAGGATGCGCGGACGCTCTTCGCCGCGATCGACAAGCTCCGGATCCCGATCGGCTACCTCGCCGAGATGTTCACCGCGGGCGACCCGAAACCGGTGGATGCATCGCTGCGCAAGCTCGCGGCGATGCGGTCCTACATGCGCGGGGTCAGTCTCGATGACGAGCGCGACGAGCGCATCGCGACGGCGGTCGGCATGACCGGCAACGAGATCGAGGAGATGTACCGGCTGCTCGCGATCGCGAAGTACGAGGAACGGTACGTGATCCCGGCAGCGCACGCGGAACGGGCGCATGAGCTGGAGGAGATGGCCTGTTCGCTCGACTACGACGACGGGCCCGGCATGGGTGGTGCCGGCCCCTTCGGAGCGAACAGCGGCTACCCGACGCCGGTCGCGGTCGAGAACTTCCACGTGCTGGCCGACCGGCAGACCGCCGACAGGCCGTCGACACCGAATCGCCTGAACCTGTTGAACTGGGACGGCAACGGCAGGCCGGGCGGCCTGTTCCCGCCGGAGGCGGACTCGTGAGCAGCGTGCTCCCGATCCGGGACCGGACGGAGCGGGTCACACCGCTGCGTCCGCTTCCCGAAACGTTGGCTCCCACGACGCTCACCCCCGGTCAGCGCCGGACGGTGCATATGCTCGCGTCGCTGCTTCTGGAGTACCCGGACGCCGTGTGGTTCGACCGCATCCCCGTGCTGCGCGAGCACATCTCCGCGTTGCCCCGGCCCGTGGCCGAGCCGATGACGCGGTTCCTCGATGGGGCGGAGCGTGACGGGGCATCCGGGCTGCAGCGCGAATACGTGACGACGTTCGACCTGAAACGGAAGTGCTCGCTGTACCTGAGTTACTACGCCACCGGTGACACTCGGCGTCGTGGCACCGCACTCGTCACGTTCCTCGAGGCGTACCGTGCAGCCGGCTGGGAGTTCGACGCGGCCGACCTGCCCGACTACCTGCCGGCTGTGCTGGAGTTCTCCGCGCTGTCGGGGTCTCCCATCGCCGACGCGCTCCTGGCCGCGCACCGGGAGGGCGTCGAAGTGCTGCGGGCTGCGCTGGAGAGCATGGGCAGCCGCTGGGCGGATCCCGTGCGCGCTGTGACGCTGTCGCTGCCGAAAGTCGACCAGGCCACGAGAGAGCGAGTGCTCGCACTGGTGAACGAGGGACCGCCCGCCGAGACGGTCGGTCTGAGTCTGCCGATGCCCGCATTCCGAGCGAGGGAGTCGAGATGAGCGTGCAGATCATCCTGTGGGTCGCGCTGCCGTACGTGTGCGCGGCGATCTTCGTCGTCGGCCACATCTGGCGGTACCGCTACGACAAGTTCGGGTGGACGACCCGCTCCTCTCAGACGTACGAGAACAGGCTGCTGCGCTGGGGATCCCCGATGTTCCACCTCGGCATCCTCATGGTGATCGCCGGACACGTCGTCGGGCTCCTCATCCCACGGGAGTGGTTGTACGCGATCGGTATCAACGAGGAGATGTATCACATCGGGGCGACCGTGCTCGGAACGGCCGCGGCGGTGCTCACCCTGGCGGGGCTCGCCATCCTCATCTACCGACGCCGCACGGTCGCGGCGGTGTTCCTCGCGACCACCGTCATGGACAAGGTGATGTACGTGTTCCTCGGCGCGACGCTGCTGTTCGGTACGGCGGCCACCGTCGTCTACCAGGTGTTCGGGGAGGGGTTCCACTACCGCGAGACGGTCTCGCCCTGGTTGCGTCAGCTGATCATCCTCCAGCCGCGACCCGACCTGATGCTCGATGTGCCGCTGCTCTTCCAGCTGCACGTCATCACGGCGACACTCCTGTTCGGCCTGTGGCCGTTCACCCGCCTGGTGCACGTGTTCTCCGCACCGGTCGGTTACCTGTTCCGCCCGTACATCGTCTACCGCTCGCGCGACGAGCAGCGTGGATCGCGGGCGCCGAAGCGAGGGTGGGATCCCATCTCCACTCCGGATCCGGAGCGGCTGCGTCGCCCCTGACCGGCACCCCTGACCGGCACCCCTGACCGGCACCCCTGACCGGCGCCCGTGACCGTGCAGACCCGGGATCGGGAGGCCGCGTCAGTGTGCCGAATCGGCGACGGCCGCGGCGAAAGGAGTGGCCGGGGAGGCGAGCACCTCGGCGACGGCGGCATCCTGGACGATGCGTCCGGCTTGCACGATCACGAGCCGCTCCGCGAGAGCCTGAGCGTCGAGGATGCCGTGCGAGACGAGGATCGTCGTGGTGGCTCCGCGGTGTTCGCGCACGACCTCGCGCAGCTGTGCCGCTGCCTCGACATCGAGTGAGGTGAACGGCTCATCGAGCAGCAGCAGTCGCGGCGAGGCGGCGAGGGCTCGCGCGAGGGCGATGCGCTGGCGCTGCCCGCCGGAGAGTTCGTCCGGCCGCCGATCGCCATACCCGGCGAGGCCGATGCGGCCCAGCCACTCGGTCGCTCGTCGGGTGGATTCCTCACGGGTGCGTCCGGCGACCCGGGCCGCGAAGGCGATGTTCTCCCCGGCGGTCATGTGCGGGAACAGCAGGGCGTCCTGCCCGAGCAAGCCGATCGCACGGCGTGACGGCGGTGTGTGCTGCCGCTCTCCGGAGAGGCGGAGCCCATCGAGGTCGACGTGCCCTTCGTCGAGTCGCACGAGCCCGGCGACCGCCTCCAGGAGGGAGGTCTTGCCGGCGCCGCTCGGGCCCATGACCGCGACGAATTCGCCCGCGGCGACGCGGAGTGCGGCGTCGAGCCCGGCATGCCGCACGACGACGTGAGCGTCGAGGGCGCCGGCATCGAGCGAGTCGTCGAGGGCGCCTGCGCCCGTCATCGGAGGGCCCCCGGCCGCCATGCCCGCACGAGCAGCAGCACGGCGACGGCCGTCCCCAGCAGCAGGATCGACAGGGCCACGGCCGTCTCGCGTCCGGCACCTGCGCCGTTGAAGGCGGTGTAGATCGCGAGCGGCATCGTCTGCGTCACTCCGGGGGCGTTGCCGGCGAACAGGGCCGTGGCCCCGAATTCGCCGATGGCGCGGGCGAAGCACAGGATCACTCCGACCACGATGCCGGGCGCGGCGAGCGGCAGCGTCACCCGCCACAGCACCGTGCCCGGCGAGGCCCCGAGCGTGGCAGCCGTGCGCTCGTACCGGCTCCCCGTGCTGCGAATCGTCCCCTCGACCGCGAGCACCAGGAACGGCAGCGCCACGAACGCCTGCGCGAGCACCACGGCCGCCGGCGTGAACGGGATGCCCGTGCCGAACCACGCGGCGATGACACCCCCGAGTGCACTGGAGCGGCCGAGGAGGAACAGCAGTGCGACCCCGCCCACCATCGGCGGGAGCACGAGCGGCACCGCGACGAGAGCCCGCAACAGGGCGGAGGTCCGCGGTCCCGAGCGGGCGATGAGCAGCGCGAGCGGCAGGCCGAGCACGACGCACAGCGCGGTCGCGGCGAGCCCGGTGGTGAGTGAGAGGCGGAGGGCATCCAGCGCCACCGTGGAGGTGATGTCGGTCCAGAAGGTCGACCAGGACGCGCGCGTGAGCAGGGCGACCAGCGGCAGCGCGAGCAGGAGGATGCCGAGCACGGCGGGCGCGACGAGGAGGAAGGGGGGTGCCGCTCCCGTGTCGACCCGTCGCAACCTCGTCACGCTCTGCCTTGTCATGCTCCGCCTCGCCGGGAGATCCCGATCACGGCGCGCCGAATCCGTGGTCTGCGAGGATCTGGCGGCCGACCGGCCCCCGCACGAACTCGGCGAAGGCCCTGCCGGCATCCGTCGCTCCGTCGAGCGCGACGATCGGGTAGCGGTTCACGACCTCGTCGCTGCCGTCCGGAGCGAAGCTCTCGACGTCTTCTCCCACCACGTCGGTCGCATAGACCAGACCCGCGTCCGCTTCCCCGGCGACGATCTTCTGCAGGACCGCGGACACGTTCTGCTCGAGGCTCGCGGGTGTGACCGAGACGCCGGCGTTGTCGAGGAGCATCTGCGATGCCGCTCCGCAGGGCACCTCCGGCGCACACAGCACGGTGGTCGACCCCGCGAGATCGGCGAGTGAGGTGATGCCGGCGGGGTTTCCTTCGGGCATCGCGATCACGAGGGTGTTCGTCGCGAACGGCTGCGGGTCTTCGGCGAGACCGTCGTCGACGAGAGTCTGCATCGTGCGTTCGTCGGCGGTGGCGAGAACGTCGGCCTGCACCCCTTCGGTGAGCTGCGTCACGAGCACGCTCGACCCGTCGTACACGATCGGTGCGACGTCGACCGCCGGGTGCTCCTCGGTGAACGCCGCCGCGATCTCGTCGAAGACCGGGCTCAAGGAAGCCGCGGCGAAGACGGTCACCTCGCCGGTGAGCTCGCCATCGGCGGCGGGCGAGGGGTCCGCGGATGAGGCGGCAGAGCATCCGCCCAGCAGCAGGATGACGGCCAGCGCTGCTGACCCGGCGAGAAGTCGATTGATCATCGCGGCGTCTCCACGATCACGGTGGTCGCCTTGATCACCGCGACGGCGAGCGACCCCGGCTGCAGATCGAGCTCTCGCACGGCCTCGGCCGAGAGCAGGGACACGAATCGATGCGGACCCGCCTGGATGTCGACCTGTGCCATGACGCCGTCGATCTGCACGCGGGTGACGAGTCCGGTGAAGCGGTTGCGGGCGCTGGAGAGCACATCGCCCGGAGTGGGTGGCGCGGCGGCGAGGGCGACCGCGTGCTGGGCGAGGGCCTCGCCGGGGATGCGGGCGGGACTGTCGGCGGTGACCGGCAGTGCGTCCTGGTCGACCCACCGCCGCACCGTGTCGTCGCTCACGCCGAGCAGCCGTGCGGCTTCGGCGATGCGATAGGTGGTCACAGACCGAGCCTAAAGGCGCGAGTTCCGCAGATCCAGGCCATCTGCCGTGCATATTCCGCATCCGCGGAGATCTGCCGCATCATCGGTCCCTCGGCGGGGGATTTCTCCGGCGCTCGGAGGGCCCGCTGCCACGCGTCCCGGGGTAGCCTGAGCGCATGCCGCTGCCTCCGCTCGTCGAGCCCGTCGCAGCACTCAGCGCCGCGGAAGCACAGCGGACCGCCCGGCACCTCGTCCTCGCCGACCTCGGCGAAATCGGACAGCGACGGTTGCGCGCGGCCCACGTCACCGTCGTCGGCGCGGGCGGGCTCGGATCTCCCGTCGTGCTCGCGCTCGCCGCAGCCGGCGTCGGCACCCTCACGGTCATCGACGACGACGTGGTCGAGCTCTCGAACCTGCAGCGTCAGGTGCTGCACCGCCTGGCCGACGTCGACGCGCCCAAGGTTGACAGCGCGGTGCGCGTCGCGGCGGATCTCGCGCCGGAGACGACCGTTCGTCCCGTGCGCGAACGACTCACCGCGGCCAATGCCGAGGCGCTGTTGTCCGAGGCCGACCTCGTGATCGACGGGTCCGACACGTTCGAGACCCGCACGCTGGTGGCTGCGGCCTGCGAGCGGCTCGGGGTGCCGCTGGTGTGGGGTGTCGTGCAGGAGTTCGCGGCTCAGGTGACGGTGTTCTGGTCGGCTCCGCCCGAGGGAGTGCCGCTGGTCGTGCTGAGCGACCTGTACCCGCCCGAGGGGGTCGGCGAACTGCCGAGCTGCGCGGCGGTGGGAGTGCTCGGGGCACTCTGCCTCCAGGTGGGTTCGGTGCTCGCGATGGAGGCCATCAAGCTCATCGCCGGCATCGGGGAGCCGCTGTTCGGTCGCGTGCTGCTGATCGACGCGCTGCGGGGACGGATGAGTGAGGTTCCGCTGCGCGGGCGCGCGGAGACGGCCGGTGCGGCGACGGCCAGCGAAACGACCTCGGTTCCCGCGCGCCCGGCGGTACCTCACGTCGCCGCGGACGCACTCGACGACGAGGTCGCCGCCGGGGCGTTCCTGCTCGATGTGCGCGAGGCGGATGAGGTCGCCGCGGGGGCGATCCCCGGCTCCCGGCACGCGCCGCTGGCGGAAGTGCTCGGTCGTCCCGAGGCATTTTCCGCAGAGGGCCGGATCGTCGTCGTGTGCCAGCGCGGACTGCGGGCAGCGCGCGCTGCGGCAGCCCTGCGGGACGCCGGGGCCGATGCGGTGGTGCTGACCGGCGGCATGGACGCCTGGAGCGCGCGATGAGCGGCATGCGCACGGTCGAAGAGCAGCTCGCCGTGGTGCTCGCCGCCGTGCGGACTCGTCCGGCGGTCACCCGGACTCTGGACGAGGCGATCGGCTTCACGCTGACGGAGCCTGCTCGCGCGCAGAACCCCGTCCCCGTGTTCGACAACTCCGCGATGGACGGCTTCGCGGTGCATTTCGCCGACGTCGCCACGGCATCCTCGGAGCGTCCGGCCGTGCTGCGCGTCGTGGCGGACGTCCCGGCGGGCAGCGCGGAGGATCCACCTCTCGCTCGGGGCACGGCCGCCCGCATCATGACCGGCGCTCCGGTGCCGGCTGCGGCCGACACAGTCGTGCCTTTCGAAGACACCGTGGGTGGCCTCGCCGCCTCCCTGGGCGAGAT
>NZ_JBLVOH010000043.1:13118-13766 GCF_053543675.1 Microbacterium umsixpiens | reverse complement strand
GCACGCGGTCACGGCGCTCAGGGCAACCACTCTCAGGGCCAGTCGACGGCCTCCAGGACCGGCCAGGCGCCGTCCGAGGCGTTCGCGATGACGGTCCCCGTCACGCCCGATTCGGGGTCGTGCCAGGTGCGCGCCGAGACTCCGGCGTCGTACCCCTCGAGGATCACGGTGCCCGATTCCCATCCGCGCCAGAAGCCCCGCGCGTAGCGCATGTTCTCGTCCTCGACCTCGTTCAGCGGTTCGGTGAGCACGGCCAGCATCTGCGCGCTCACGATCCGGTGATCGAACAGCGCCGTCCAGAACGCGTGCAGATCGGCGGCCGTCGTGGCCGCGCCGCCGTCTCCGCTCCCGCGCACCGGCAGATGGAGCACGTTCGTGCGGTCGTCGGTGTCGCCCAGGTACCCGAGAGCGAGATCCCCCGGCATGTCGTCGGTGCGGGGATATCCGCTCGACGCCATCCCGGCGGGAGCGAAGACGCGCTCCTGGACGAGCTCGTGGAACGGCGTCTTCGACGCGCGCTCCGCCACCAGCGCCAGCAGCACGAAACCGCTGTTGCAGTAGGCGAATCGCGAGCCCGGCGCGCTCACCTGCGGCCGGCCGTCGAGCACCGGCACGAACGCCTCGGTGTTGTCGAGCTCATGCAGGGGG
>NZ_JBLVOH010000043.1:12148-13098 GCF_053543675.1 Microbacterium umsixpiens | reverse complement strand
CGATCACGTAGTCGGTGATCGAACCGCTCGACTCGTCGATGTAGTCGCCGATGCCCGACGTGTGGGACAGCAGGTGCTCGACCGTGACGGCGTCGTCGACGAGCGGGAGATCGTCGCCGAGGAAGGGCCTCACCAGGTCGTCGAGCGCGAGCGTCCCGTCATCGACGAGCGCTCCGATCGTGACCGCGGTGAAACCCTTCGCGATGCTGGCGACGCCGCACCGGCTCTCCGCCGCCATCGGCAGGCCGTGGGCGCGGTCCGCGAGCCCGTACCCGCGGGCGAACGGTTCTTCGCCGGGACGGTCGACGCGGATCACCCCGCTGAATCCGTTCGCCTCGGCGGCCTCGTGCAGGGCCAGTGCGACATCCGTTCTCGCAGTGGTCATGTGTCCGTACCCCTTCTCGTACTCGTCTTCGCTGACGGGTCTTCTCTTACTCGTTTCCGATCGCGGCGGTGGTCGCCCGCACGACCAGTCTGGTGGGTAGCGTGACGTGCATCTCCTCGACGGGCTGCCCGGCGAGGAGGGCGAAGACCATCTCGGCCGCCACCGACCCCAGGCGACGCATCGGCTGCTGGATCGTGGTGAGCGGCAGGGCGCGGCGGGAGGCCTCCGGCACGTCGTCGAACCCCACCACCGAGAGGTCTTCCGGCACCCGGAGCCCCAGCTCGTGCGCGACCTCGATCACGGCGATGGCCGAGAGGTCGTTCGCGGCGAACACGGCCGTGGGCCGCGAAGGCCCGGCCAGCAGGATCCGCGCCGAATCCCTCGTGGCCTCGAGCTCGTAGCGACCGGAGCGGATCAGATCGAGATCGACCGGGATGCCGGCGTCGCTCAGCGCGCGTCGATACCCGGCATCGCGCAGACCCGCGGATCGCAGATCGGGGCGCCCGCCCAGGAAGCTGATGCGGCGGTGCCCGAGGTCGAGCAGGTGCCGGGTCGCCGTCAGCGC
>NZ_JBLVOH010000043.1:11589-12128 GCF_053543675.1 Microbacterium umsixpiens | reverse complement strand
CCGAAGCTGTCCGACTCGACGGTCGGCAGGTCGGCGCGGCCGGTGTGCGGGTCGATCGCGACGACGGGGATCTCGGTCGACGCGCCGACGACCGTGGGGGTGACCATGATCGCGGCGTCGATGAGGGTGCCGGAGAGCCGACTGAGTGACCGCCGCTCCCACCCTTCGCCCTGTCCGTGCCGCGAACCGCTGTACGCCAGCAGGTCGAAGGCGGTGTCGTGCACGGCCGCGCCGACGCCCTTGAGGATCTCGGCGCTGAACGGCTCGAAGTCGGCCAGGAGCACCCCGATCACACCGGTGCGCCTGGCCCGCATGCTGCTCGCCACCAGGCTCGATTCGTAACCCAGTTCCTGCACCACGTCGAGCACGCGCCGGACCGTCGCATCCGCGATCCCGTAGCGTCCGTTCACCGCCTTCGACACGGTCGACACCGAGACGCCGGCAGCCTTCGCGACGTCGTGGATCGTGGTTCTCCCGCTCATGGTCGCCCAGCGTATCCGGGGATGCGGCCGCGATGGAAACTGTTTTCGAAAACGTTT
>NZ_JBLVOH010000043.1:11294-11569 GCF_053543675.1 Microbacterium umsixpiens | reverse complement strand
TTCACGACTCCCTCGAACGACAGCAGACTGCAACGCGACGCGGTCACACCCCCTGATGCCGCGGCGCCTGCAGAGACGCGGCGCAACTCTCGATGAGGAGAACCATCACATGAACAGCACACGGCGTTCCTTGATCTCCGCGGCCGCGATAGCCGCCGTCGGAACTCTCGCACTCAGCGGGTGCACGGCCAGCACCCCCGACGGCGGAGGTGGCGGCGACGCCGCCATGACGCTCTGGCACAACTCCACCACCGGACCCGGCGTCGAGTTCTGGG
>NZ_JBLVOH010000043.1:5431-11274 GCF_053543675.1 Microbacterium umsixpiens | reverse complement strand
GAGCAGACCGTCGCCGACTTCGAGAAGGAGAACCCCGGGGTCACGATCGAGATCCAGTCGATCCAGAACGAAGACCTCGACGGCAAGCTCCAGACCGCGCTCAACTCCGGCGATGCTCCCGACATCTTCCTGCAGCGCGGCGGCGGCAAGATGGCGGCGATGGTCAAGGCCGGCCAGCTCAAGGACCTGACCGACTCGATCACCGGTGGTGCTGCGGAGGAGATCTCCGACGCCGCCTACTCGGCCAGCAGCCTGGACGACAAGATCTACGCGATGCCGGTGGCCGTGCTCCCCGGCGGACTCTTCTACAGCCAGGATCTGTTCGACGAGGCCGGCATCGCCGAGAACCCCACCACGATGGACGAGCTCGAGGCCGCGACCGAGAAGCTCAAGGCCGCCGGCATCGACCCGGTCGCCCTCGGCGCGAAGGATGCCTGGCCCGCAGCCCACTGGTACTACTGGCTCGCGCTGCGCGAGTGCAGTGCCGAGACGCTCGCCAAGGCCGCCGACGAGATGAACTTCGACGACGACTGCTGGGTGCGCGCGGGCGAAGACCTGCAGGCGTTCGCGGCCACCGAGCCGTTCAACTCCGGCTTCCTCACCACCACCGCCCAGCAGGGCGCGGGCAGCTCGGCCGGTCTCATCGCCAACCACCAGGCCGGCATGGAGCTCATGGGCGCGTGGAACCCCGGCGTCATCGGATCGCTCACGCCCGACCAGAAGCCGCTGCCCGACCTGTCGTGGTTCCCGTTCCCCGAGGTCGAGGGCGGCGACGGTGAGGCAGGGTCCATGATGGGCGGCGTCGACGGATACTCGTGCTCGGTGGATGCGCCCGACGCCTGCGTCGACTTCCTCAACTACCTCGGCACGTCCGACGTGCAGACCGCCTACTACAAGGCGTTCAACGCCCCGCCGGTGAACACGGTGGCGCAGGAGGCAGTGACCGAGCAGTACCTCAAGGACATCCTCGCGGCCTACAACGCGGCGCCGTACGCGACGCAGTGGCTCGATACGGTCTACGGACAGAACGTGGGCAACGCGCTCAACGTCGCCGTGGTCAACATGCTCGCCGGTCAAGGAACCCCGGAGGACATCGTCAAGGCCGTCCAGGATGCCGCAGCCAAGGCATAAGGCGGCCGCCCGGCTGGAAGTGATCCTTCTGGCCGGGCCCGCCCTCCTGGTCTTCCTCGCCTTCGTCATCTTCCCGGTGCTGATGGCGGGCTACTACGGCTTCTTCAGCTGGCAGGGCTACGGCCCGCCCACCGACTTCGTCGGGCTGAAGAACTATCTGACGATCCTGCAGGATCCGCTGTTCCACGATGCGCTGGCCCACAACGGGTTCATCCTCGTGTTCTCGCTCATCCTGCAGGGACCGGCGGCGATCCTCCTCGCGCTCCTGCTCAACCGGCGGATGCGCGGTCAGTCGCTGATCCGCGTGCTGATCTTCATCCCCTACGTGATCTCCGAGGTCGTGGTGGGCACGGGCTGGAGCCTGATGCTGCAGACCAGCGGCGCGTTCAACGACCTGCTGGAGAAGATGGGCCTCGGGTTCCTCGCGAACGACTGGCTCTCGAACCCGGACATCGCGATCTGGACGCTGATGGTGATCATCACCTGGAAGTACGTCGGGTTCGCGGTGATCCTGTTCCTCGCGGGGCTGCAGGGCATTCCGGAGGAGCTGCACGAGGCCGCCTCGATCGACGGCGCCTCCTACTGGCAGATCCAGTGGCGCATCACGCTGCCGCTGCTCGCGCCGACCCTGCGCATCTGGGCGTTCCTGTCGATCATCGGCTCGCTGCAGCTGTTCGACCTGGTCTACATCATCTGGGGGCAGTACATCGCCTCCACCGCCGGCACCTCGACCATGGCGACCTACATGGTCTCCGAGGGGCGCAACGCCGGCAACTTCGGGTACGGCAACGCGGTCGCGGTCGTCCTGTTCCTGATCTCGCTCGTCGTGGCACTGATCTACCAGCGCGCGGTGCTGCGTCGCGACACGGACGGCGCCCTCACCGGCGCCCCTGCACGGAAGAAGAGGACGACGCGATGACCGCCACCTCGGTACTCGTCACCCAGCGACCCGGACGCGCCGGGCGCCCCGGACGCACTCCGCGCCCGCGGCCGCCCTGGGCCAACCCGACCGTCTACTTCGTCGCGCTGATCGTCGTCGGGCTCATGCTCGCCCCGATCGCGTACATCATCATCGGCGGATTCCGCACGAACGCGCAGATCACGACCGACCCGTCGGGGATGCCGCAGCCGTGGGTGTTCTCCAACTACTTCGACGTCATCACCGGTGGCGTGTTCTGGCGGCAGGTGCTCAACTCCACCATCGTCGCCCTCGCCACCACGATCGGCGTCGTCGCGCTGGGGCTGATGGCCGCGTACGTGCTCGCCCGCTACCGGTTCGCCGGCCGCGGAGTGCTCTACTCGTTCTTCGCCGCAGGGCTCATGTTCCCGCTGACGGTCGCGATCACCCCGCTGTACATCGTGGTGCGCAGCCTCGGGCTGATGAACTCGCTCGGCGGGGTCATCCTGCCGCAGATCGCCTTCGCCCTGCCGACGACGATCATCATCCTGGTCCCGTTCCTGCGCGCCATCCCCGACGAGATCCAGGAGGCGGCGTTCATCGACGGATGCAGCCGGATCGGCTTCTTCTGGCGCATGGTGCTGCCGCTCTCGATCCCCGGTGTGATCACCACCGGCATCCTCGCGTTCATCGGCAGCTGGAACGGATACCTCCTCCCGCTGTTCGTGCTCAACGATGCGGCGGCTTTCACCCTCCCGCTGGGCGTGCAGTCGTTCGCGTCGCAGTACTCGGTCGACACCGCGAAGGTCCTCGCCTTCACCTCGCTGTCGATGATCCCCGCCCTGATCTTCTTCAGCCTCTTCGAGCGCCGCATCGTCGGCGGACTGACCGGCGCGGTCAAGGGCTGACGATGTCGACGCAGACCCCACAGAAAGAGACGCACGTGCTCGCTCCCACATCCCGCCCCCGATTCTCCCCGCGCGTCGAGGGCCTCCTCGAGCAGATGACGCTCGAGGAGAAGCAGGCGCAGCTCGTCGGCTTCTGGGTGGACCAGGGAGACGAACTCGTCGCCCCGATGGCCGGCGAGAAGAAGACCTCGACCCGGTACGAGGATGCGACGGCGCACGGCATCGGCCACCTGACGCGCGTGTACGGCACGCGCCCGGTCGACCCGATCGAGCGCGCGCAGTGGCTGTGGGGTGAGCAGGCACGGCTGCAGCGCGAGACCCGGCTGGGCATCCCGGCCCTGGTACACGAGGAGTGCCTGACCGGCCTGGCTGCCTGGCAGGCGGCGACCTTCCCGACCCCGCTCGCGTGGGGCGCATCCTTCGATCCCGAGCTGGTCGAGGAGGTGGGGCGGGCGATCGGATCGTCGATGCGGACACTCGGCATCCATCAAGGACTCGCTCCCGTGCTCGACGTCGTCCGCGATCCGCGGTGGGGGCGCGTCGACGAGTGCATCGCCGAGGACCCGCTGCTCGTGGGAACCGTCGGCACCGCCTACGTCCGCGGCCTGCAGTCGGAGGGCGTGCACGCCACCCTCAAGCACTTCGTCGGATACTCGGCGTCGACCGCCGGCCGCAATCACGCGCCGGTGCACGCCGGGCGGCGCGAGATCGAGGACGTGCTGCTCCCGCCGTTCGAGATGGCCGTACGCGAGGGCGGGGTGCGCAGCGTCATGAACTCGTACACCGACATCGACGGGGTGCCGGTGGCCGCCGATCCGTACTACCTCGACGAGGTGCTGCGCGGACGCTGGGGCTTCGACGGGGTGGTCGTGTCGGACTACTTCGCCGTGGACTTCCTGCAGAGCATGCATCACGTCGCGGCCGACTCGGCACAGGCCGCCGCGCTGGCGATCACCGCGGGGATCGACGTGGAGCTGCCCTCCCCCGACGCGTACACGACCCTCGCCACGCAGGTGCGCGACGGGTCGCTGGAGCAGAGCATCCTGGACCGGGCGGTCGGACGCGTCCTGACGCAGAAGGAGGAGCTGGGACTGCTGGATGCCGACTTCACGGTCGCGCCCGCCGCGATCGACCTGGATTCCCCCGAGCACCGCGCACTCGCCCGCCGACTCGCGGAGGAGTCGATCGTGCTGCTGAGCAACGACGGCGTGCTGCCGCTGGATGCCTCCGGTGCGCCGCGGATCGCGGTCATCGGACCGAACGCCGACAGCGCGGAGGCTCTCATGGGGTGCTACTCGTTCGTGAACCACGTGCTCGCGCATCACCCCGAGGTGCCCGCCGGAATAGCCCTGCCGAGCGTGCTCGACGGACTCCGCGCCGAGCTCCCCGCTGCCACCATCACCCATGTCGTCGGCGGCGAGGTCGAGGGCGAGGACCGCAGTGGATTCCCGGCCGCGGTCACCGCCGCTGGCGAGGCCGACGTGGCGATCGTCGTGGTCGGCGACCGGGCCGGACTCTTCGGACGCGGCACGGTCGGCGAAGGCAACGACGTCGACTCGCTGGAACTGCCCGGGGTGCAGCGCGCGCTGGTCGAGGCCGTCGTCGCGACCGGCACCCCGGTGGTCGTCGTCGCGCTCACCGGTCGCCCGTACGCGCTGGACTGGGCACTGCCGCATCGGGAGTCGGGCGCCGGACTGACCGCCGGCCTGGGGTCGGTGAACTCGCCTGCCCCGTCCGGCACTGCCGCCACCGAGAAGCGCTCGCTCCCGGCGGCCGTGCTGCAGGCGTTCTTCCCCGGCGAAGAAGGGGGCCCGGCCGTCGCGGCCGTGTTGAGCGGGGCCGTCGCCCCGTCGGGACGGCTCCCGGTGTCGCTGCCGCGGTCGGCGGGCGTGCAGCCCTATTCGTACCTGCATCCCGCGCTCGGTGGACGCACGGACGTGTCGAGCGTCGACCCCTCACCGGCACGACCGTTCGGATTCGGACTCGGCTACACGACCTTCGCACACGAGCAGCTGACGGCCGACGCGACGGTCGGTGCGGGCGCGGAGTTCCGAGCGTCTGTGCTCGTCCGTAACTCCGGCTCCCGCGCGGGCACCGACGTCGTGCAGTTGTATGCGCACGACGAGGTCGCGAGCGTGGCCCGCCCGGTCGCGCAGCTGATCGGGTTCCAGCGGGTCTCGCTGGAAGCGGGCGCGGAGCAGCGCGTGGAATTCACGGTTCCCACGGGGCGCCTCGCGTTCACGGGCGTCGACGGAATCCGGAGGGTGGAACCGGGGCGGATCCGGCTGTGGGTCGGGGGCGCCTGTGACGACGAGGAGACTTCGACCGCGATCGAGATCGTCGGCTGAGAGCTCTCAGTACATCTCCCCGACGGGGACCGGAACGTCGAGCACGTTGCCCGGCTGCGCGAGCGGGCACGCCCACGCCGGGTCGTAGGCGCAGGACGGGTTGTAGGCGAAGTTGAAGTCGAGCACGATCGTGCCGCCTGCGGCATCCGATCCCAGGTCGGCGCCCTTGATGGTGTCGATCAGGTAGCGACCGCCGCCGTACGTTCCGCCCTCGCGTCCGGCGAGCGCGTCACGCACCGGGATGAACAGGCCCCCGCCGTAGGTGGTGAGTCGCCAGACGTCGAGCGATCCGGCATCGGGGATCTCGACCCGGCCGATGCGCTCGAACGGCACGACACCGTCGGTCCCGGTCGCGAAGTCGAAGCCGCCGGGTTCGGCGGGCAGGATCGGCAGCTCGAAGCGCCAGTCGGGATCGTACGAGGCGAGGGGCAGACCCTCGAACAGCGGCCGGTCCTCGGGCAGCAGCGGCGTCGCGGGGTGATGGAGCATCAGCTCATCGCGCTCCATCCGCCACAGCTCGTGGGCGTCTTCGGGAGAGTCGGCGAGACGCACGGCGTC
>NZ_JBLVOH010000043.1:4504-5411 GCF_053543675.1 Microbacterium umsixpiens | reverse complement strand
CGACTTCGAGGGCGGTGCGGGCGCTCGTGCGGGTGCTCGTCATGCGTCCAGGCTACGGGCCGGGCAGCGGGTGCGAGGCGGATCCGGCGATCATCTCGGCGTACCCCTCTTCGTAGGTGGGGTAGTCGAGACGCCCGAGCAGCGAGTGGAGCAGCGACCCGTCGTACACGAACCCGCGCGGGCCGTCGGATGCCTCGTCGGGTGGAACAGCGACGCCCAGCTCCCCGGCGAGGAAGCGGACGACGTCACCGAGAGGTGCCGGTCGTTCGTCGACCGCGTGTACCAGCCGCGGCGGGTCGTCGGTGCGCAGCAGCAGGTCGAGCGTGCGCACGAGGTCGGTCTCGTGGATGCGGTTCGTGAGCCGGGAGTGGTCGACCGCCGCGCCCTCGCGGACCTTACGCAGCAGGAACTCGCGACCGGGACCGTAGATCCCCGCCGGTCGCACGACCACGGCGTCGAACAGTTCGGCCGCCGCCCGCTCGCCGTCACGGAGCCCCCGCGAGCGCTCGGTCTCGGCCGCGGGCTCGTCCTGCTCGGTGAGAGGACGGTCGGCCGTGAAGGCACTCCCTTCGAAGACACCGGTCGACGACACGAACACGGTGCGAGCGGGCATTGCCGGCAGGGCATCCCGGAGGTGGCCGAGCGCCGTGCGATAGGAGTGTTCCGCGGCGCCCGGCGGCAACGTGATCACGATCGCGTCGACGGCGGGCAGCGGCGTCGTGAGCGGCTGGGAGAGATCAGCGCGGATGCCGACCACGCCGGCGGGCAGCTCCCCGTCACTCCGCCGCAGAGCGAAGACCTCACCGCCGTCGTTGAGAAGCCGTGGCGCCAGGCGCGCGCCGAGCTTGCCGAATCCGACCAGGAGTGTGCGCCGCGGCGCCGGAGTGGTGTCCATCGGTTCCAGGCT
>NZ_JBLVOH010000043.1:0-4484 GCF_053543675.1 Microbacterium umsixpiens | reverse complement strand
GGGGCGCCTCGGCCGTGCAGCGCGCGTTACTCCGCTGCGGCGATCTTCTTGGCGTCGTCCGTGTTGAGCACGCGGAACAGGATCGCGGCGATCACGGCGCCCACGACCGGGGCGGCGATGTAGAGCCAGAGCGAGCTCCACGCGAAGTGACCGCTGACCGAGAGGCCGAGCGCGACGGCCGGGTTGAAACCGCCGCCCGAGATCGATCCGACCGTGGCCGCGCCCACGAACACGGTCGCACCGATCGCGAGGCCGTAGAAGGAGTTGCCCGCGGTGTCCTTCGAGGTGGCCGTGTTGAGCACGACCCACACGAGGATCAGCGTGAACAGCGCCTCGACGAGGAAGGCCGGGCCGACCTCGATGACCATGGCCTCTGCGCCGGCCGGCCAGACCGACATGCTGACGAGTGCGGCCACCGCGCCACCGACGAACTGTGCGACGAGGTAGGCGATGAAGTCGGCGACGCTGAGGCCGCCGCGCAGGAACACACCGACCGAGACGGCCGGGTTGAGGTGGGCGCCCGAGATGTGACCCGTGGAGAACACGAGCACCATCAGGGTGAAACCGATCGCGAGGGGCGTCAGCGGACTGTCGCTGTTCACCGCCGCGATGATCGCGAGAACGAAGAGGAAGGTGGCGACCGCTTCTGCGAGCGCCTTGCGTGCCGTACCAGTCATGAGAGAGCCCTTTGCTTGGGAATTCAGGAGAGGGGAAGTCACCCGTTTGCCCGCGCACCCTGGCCGACGCACCCCTCGTGCGGCACCGACGCTATCGCTGCGCGCACCGGAATATCGGGAAGCCGCGCGGTATTGCTGTGAATTCCCTGAACTCAGGTGCGTGCCCCGATCGCGGCGACATCCACAGCGTCCGGATGCCGGAATCACGCCGGTGATGTCAACCCCGTGGCCCGCGCTCCCCCCTTCCCCGTAGCGTGCGAGGATGACCACCGAGACTGCCTCCGGCGCCGAGGCCCCCACGCGGCTGAGACGAGCGATCACCGGCCCGCTGCTGTTCGCCTTCATCCTCGGAGATGTGCTCGGTGCGGGCATCTACGCGCTGATGGGTGTGCTCTCCGAGAAGGTGGGCGGCATGCTGTGGGCGCCGCTGCTCCTGGCGCTGCTGCTCGCCATGCTCACCGCCGGCTCCTACGCCGAACTGGTCACCAAGTACCCACGCGCGGGCGGGGCCGCGGTCTTCGCCGAGCGCGCGTTCCACAGCCCGCTCGTCTCGTTCCTCGTGGGCTTCAGCATGCTCGCGGCGGGTGTGACCAGCGCGGCGGGGCTCGCCATCGCGTTCGCGGGTGACTACCTGGGCACCTTCCTCGACCTGCCGACCATCCCGGTCGCCATCGCCTTCCTCGCCCTGGTCGGACTGCTGAACGCCCGCGGCATCCGCGAATCCCTGGGGGCCAACCTCGTGATGACGGCGATCGAGCTCAGTGGACTCGTGATCGTCATCGCCGTGGTCGCGATCTTCCTCGGCGGCGCAGGCGGCGACGTGTCGCGCGTGACCCAGGCGCCCGAGGGCACGAGCGTCGCCATGGCCGTGCTCTCGGGAGCCGTCATCGCGTACTACTCGTTCGTCGGCTTCGAGACCTCCGCCAACATGATCGAGGAGGTGAAGGATCCGCGGCGCACCTACCCGCGTGCCCTGTTCGGAGCACTCATCACCGCCGGCGCGGTCTACGTCCTCGTCGGCCTCGCGAGCTCGATCGCCCTCCCGCCCGCCGAGCTGCAGGAGTCCAGCGGCCCGCTGCTCGCGGTGGTCGAGGCCACCGGCGTCAGCATCCCCTCCTGGCTGTTCAGCCTCATCGCCCTCGTCGCCGTCGCGAACGGCGCCCTGCTGACCATGATCATGGTCAGCCGCCTGACGTACGGAATGGCCGAACAGGGGCTGCTGCCGCCGGTGCTCGGCCGCGTGCTCCCGAAACGGAAGACACCGTGGGTCGCGATCCTCACCACCACCCTCGTCGCGATGGGGCTCACCCTCGTCGGCGATCTGGCGACGCTCGCCGAGACCGTGGTCCTGCTGCTCCTGGTCGTCTTCCTCAGCGTGAACACCTCGGTGCTGGTCCTCCGGCGGGATCACGTCGAGCACGATCACTTCCGGGTGTGGACGTTCGTCCCTGTGCTCGGCATCGCCTCGTGCATCCTGCTGCTCACCCAGCAGCGCCCGGTCGTCTGGCTCTTCGGTGCGATCCTGCTCGCCGTCGGCGGCGTCCTGTACCTGCTGGCCCGCTGGAACCGGAAGCGCACCGGCGGCGCACCGCTCAGGACCACCCAGACCCCTGACACCGAAACCGACCCGAAGGAGAATCATGAGCACGCCTGAGAACAGCGCCGAAGACATGACGAGCGCCGAGAAGCGCCACGATCAGCTCACCGCTGCGCCGGATGCCACCGAGGCCGACGCCGCCCCGCGCATCGAGGTCAGCGAGCACGACGGCAACACCCGGATCGACATCGCCCCCGACGCTCCGGTGCGTCCGGGGCCCGGCCCCGGAGTCGAGGCCGACGACTGAGCCGCGGTTCAGACCCCGGCGGTCGCGCCGGTCCGCTCCCGCGTGGTCGTGACACTTGCGAACCCGCGCGCCGAGAGGATGCTCTCGGTGCGGCGCATGATGTCCTGCCCCGACACCGCGGCGAGCGCACCGTGCGCCGGGATGGCGGAGGTGGTCGTCGCATCCGTCACGAACTCGACCTCGAAGCCGAGGTCGGCGGCGATACGGGCGGTCGTCTCGCAGCACTGCTCCGTGCGGATGCCGCAGACCACCACGCGGCCGATGCCGGCGCGCCGAAGTCTCTCCTCGAGATCGGTGGAGCCGAACGCGTTGACGGTCGTCTTGGTGACGGCGTCCTCGGACTCCCGAGGCTCGAGCTCCTCGATCACCCGCACGAACCCGTTGGCGGGATCGAACACGCCCCCGGTGTCCGGTTCGGAGTGGGTGACCCACACGACCGGGTCGCCGACTTCGCGGGCGTGCGCGACGAGGAGTGCGATGTTGTCGAGCACTGCCGGGTTCGCGGTCGCCGCCCAGTCGTCGGCGCGCTGGCGGAACGACTCCTGCGCATCGATGACCAGCAGGGCGGTGTCGGGAGAAGTCGTCATGGACTCATCGTGATCGCCGCCGAGGCGCCGGGCAAGATCCGATCCGGCCAACGACCGCACGGTTCCGGACAGCGTCAGAGCCAGCCCTTGCGCTTGAACACCGCGTACAGGGCGAAGCCCAGCACGACCATCATGCCGATGGCCATCGGATAGCCGAGCAGCCAGTGCAGCTCGGGCATGTGATCGAAGTTCATGCCGTAGATCGTGCCGACCAGCGTCGGCGCGAAGAGGATCGCCGCCCAGCCCGAGATCTTCTTGACCTCGTCGTTCTGACGGATGCTGAGCTCCGTCATCCGCCGCATCTCCTCGTTCTGCCGACGGGCCACGATCGTCGACTCGACGGTGAGGGCGTTGTCGAGCACGGTGCGGAAGGTCGTCGCACGGTCACTCACCCGGAGCGTGTGATCGAGCACGTCGCGCAGGTAGCTGCGCAGTTCCTCCCCCACGAGGTACTTGTCCGAGCCGCGCAGCAGCGCCTCGAGCATCCCGGAGAGCGGCTGCGTCGCGCGCTGGAAATCGATGACCTCCCTGCCGAGCTCGTAGATGCGCTGCGTGGCATCCACGTCTGCCTCGAAGAGCTGGCTCTCGATCTCGTCGATGTCGTTCTCGAGTCCTGCGAGGACCGGCGCGTACTCGTCGACCACCTCGTCGAGGATGGCGTACAGCACGGCCTCGGGACCATGGGCGAGCAGCGCCGGGTCGTTCTCCAGCCGGTGCCGCACGCGTCCGAGGTCCGGAGATTCGGCATGCCGAATCGTCACGACGAAATCAGGGCCGACCAGCACATGCACCTCGCCGAACTCGACCTCCTCGGCCTCGTCGAGGTAGCGAGCCGGGCGCAGCACCATGAACAGCACATCGCCGTAGCGCTCCAGCTTGGCGCGCTGGTGTCCCGACAGCGCGTCCTCGACGACGAGGGCGTGGATACCGAATTCGTCGGCGACTTCGCGGATCTCTTCCTCGCTGGGCCGGTACAGCCCGATCCAGCTCATCCCGCCGCGTTCCCGCATGCGCTCGAACGTCTCGCTCAGGCTCTGCGGATTCTCGGTGCGCACACCGTCCACGTAGATCGCGTTGTCGATGATCGCCATCGTCGCCCTTCCCTTCCGCACCGAGGTCGGGCCGGTGATCACTCCGCAGGCGGCGGCACGCAGGCGAGCGCGGACTTCGTGATCGCCTCGTGGTACTGCTCCGCCGTGAAGGGGAGCCCGAACTCCGGCGCGGTCTGACCGGCCGCCGCGGGAGCCTTCGACGCGATCGCCGCGAGCTCCCACGACAGCTGCTGCGCGATCGCCACGCCGGCCGTCGAGTCGTTCAGCACCACGGCGACCGTGAACCCGGTCGTCGGATCGGAGTATGCGGCCGTGGCGTAACCG
>NZ_JBLVOH010000042.1:29907-31521 GCF_053543675.1 Microbacterium umsixpiens | reverse complement strand
GGGCTTCCGGTGGGTGCCACCGGATGCACCAGACGACGGTGATCGGAGGGGGAGGGATCACCGTCGTCCAGTCGACCACCGCGCGAGGCGGCAGCCGGACCTAGGCGCGCTTGCGGCGAGACGCTCCGACCGCGACGAGGGCACCGCCGGCGACGAGCGCCGCGGCGCCGCCTCCGAGGACCCACGGCGAGACGCTTCCGCCGGTGAGGGCGAGTTCGAATCCGTCGCCCGTGAGCGGCATCTCCGCGCCTGCCGGTGCGACCCCAGGATCGTGGTCGCACGTCGAAGCGGCATCATGACCGTGTGCGACCGTGATCGTCGCGGTGTATGAGCGCGAGCCGGCGAAGGAGACGGCGTAGGAGCCCTCTCCATCAGAAGGCGGGCGGAAGGTGAGCGTCAGGCTGCCGTCGGTCGCGGCGGTGTTGCCCGAGACTGCGGCATTCCCGGCGTTGAGGCCGGACACCGAGACGCTCACGTTCTCGGACGGCAGGAAGTACCCCGGTCCGAACACGATGGTCGAGACTTCGCAGATGTCGATGACCGGGTCGCCGACCTTGACGCCGGGAGGCGTCGTGTACGAGTCGGAAGACGCGGCCGGAACAGTCGTTGGCGCAGCGGATGCGACGGCGGGCGCCATCAATACGAGCGCGCCGGCGGTAAGGCTGATGGCAGCCAGTTTCTTCAGCATGATTTCTCCCCAGAATTTCACGCGGAATCGCATCCGGATACACCCCTGCATCCGACTGCGTGGAGTCGTCTTGCCCCCACGGCAAGATTGCAGACTCCAGATATTCCCCAGTGGCTCAACGGTACCCTATCGAGCGCGGAATGTCACGTTGCGCAGTTCAGCGGTTTCCGTGCGGTGTCCGGAGCCTCGATGAGCGGTGTGTGCCGCACTTCCGTGAACCGCGCTCCGGCGCCCGTGCCCTCGAACTCGACCGTGATCGTCGTCGATTCGCCGGGGGCGAGGGAGACCTCGTGCTGCACCACGGAACGATCGCCGAGCATGGCCGTCTGCACGCCTTCCTCTTCGCCGTCGCGGTCGACATGGGCGGGCGTCGCGCCCTCGGGTCCGTACACCGCGATCAGCGTGCGCACCGTGCCGGCGGGGACGCCGTAGAACCCGTCGGCCGTGACATAGGCGGGCAGCGAGGTCGCGGCGTCCGCCGGGGCCGTATTCGTCCACGTGGCGCGCACCTGCGTGGTCGGAGCGCCCTGACACGTGCCGACCGACGTCGTGATGGATGCACGGGTGTAGTAGTCCATCTTCCCGCCGGTGGTGTCGTTCATCAGCACGCCCACGTAGGTCGCGTCGTCGCTGTCCGTGGGGATCGTTCCGCCCAGTTCGGAGGCAGCGAGCACGGCCTGCTCCTCCGGGTGTGCGCTCCAGATGCGGATACGACTCTCGTCCGCCGATGTGGCCAGTGCCCCGATGAGCGCCCGGGGGTCGCCGCCGGACAGTGCGGCGCTGAACAGGCCTCCCGCCGCCTGCGCGAAGATCGCGTCCTGCGTGGCGGGATCGGGGACGGCCGCATAGATCTGGGACAGCAGGATGTCCGTCACGGTGTCCGCTGTGGCCGTGAAGGGTCCGAAAGCGAGGTCTCCGGTCGCCTT
>NZ_JBLVOH010000042.1:25705-29887 GCF_053543675.1 Microbacterium umsixpiens | reverse complement strand
CGCGGTCGACGGTCCCGCCGAAGCGACCCGTCCAGCGGGCCGCGATGATCTCGCCCGCCTCGGCGAAGTCCGGGATGGCGGTGATGTTCTGGAGGTAGCGACCGGGGCGGTCGTCGAACAGGGCGATCGTGGACTCGCTGAGCGGCAGAGCGGTGTCCAGCGGCGGGAAGTCCCGGGTCGACGCCTGTCTCTGCAGCGTGATCGTGCCGTTCTCCGCGTGCAGCAGCGCGATCGAGCCGATGATCCCGCCGGAGGAGCGCAACTCGGCGTTGTTCTGCATGGCCAGGACGTAGCTGCGCGGACCTTCGCCGCCGAGCATCGTCGGCAGCAGCACGGAGGCGCCGTGCAGGGAGCCGACCACCGACGCGGCTCCCGTCACCGCGGATCGCAACTCACCGATGGCGTCGGCGAGGGGTGGCAGCGTCGCGCCCGCATCGATGCGCTTGGCCTGCAGCTCCGCAGCGCTGAGCGCAGTGCTCGCCGTACCGAGCGGCTTCTCGATCTCCGCGAAAGGGGCGAGGTCGATCGTGCCGCCTTCGACGCCCAGACCTGCCAGATCGAGCCCGCCTGCCACATCGAGCAGCGGTGTGAGCGCGTTCGTCGAGACGTCGTGCGCGATCTCGGCGATCTCGCTCACCGCGCGGAAGTTCGGTCCCAGCCACGGCACAGCGCCGAAGGCCTGCCAGACGGGGTCCGAGGTGAGTTCGTCGGCGGACGCCGCATTGCGCGCGATGCTCCCGGAGACCCGCTCCGCTTCCTCGAGGTCACCTGAGGCGATCGATGCCTTCAGCTGCGTGGCGCCATTGGCGACCTGCTGAAGGTCGCTGACCGCGCCGATCCCGCGGATCGTCACCCAGCCGATCGCGATGAGGAGGATCGACAGGAGAACGCCGACGGTCCACCCGATCCATCGGCGTCGGACGGGAAGACGACCATCGCTCACCCGAGCATTCAAGCATGAACCGCTGGTGCGGCGGTGGGCGAAAACTGTGGGAACGCTGACATTCGCGCGGCACGGGTGGTGCGCTCCACGGGGGAGCTGCGCGGCGAGGATAGCCTGATCGCATGGGTGCTCGGCTGCGTGTGGTTCTGGATCAGCTCGTGCATGTCGTCGACCCCGACCAGGCTTCCGCCGCTCTCGATCTCACGGTCGGCCTGATCGCGACGGCACCCTCGGGGTGCACCGTGGACGCCATCGTCCCTGCGGGCGCGGAGGTTTCGGTCGCCGGCGTCGGCAAGGTGCGGACCCTCGGGCTCGGGCGCCGCGAGTTGGCCGCCTCCTGGCAGCTCGGGATCGCTCCGGGGGTCGGCGGAGGGATGATCCACTCGCCGACGCTGATGGCCCCGCTCGTGCGACACGACCGAGTACACGACAACGACCAGACCACGGTCACGCTGTGGGATCTGCGCGCCTGGGACGCACCGGAGCAGTTGTCGAAGAGCCTCGTCGCCTGGCAGCGCGGGATGCTGCGGCGCGCGGTGAAGCATGCCGACGCCGTGGTCGTGCCGTCGCATGCCGTCGCCGAGCGGCTGTCAGAACTCGCACGCCTCGGGGATCGCGTCCGCGTGGTCGCGGGCGCTCCGCCCCGTGGATTCGCGGCGCCCGCAGCCGCCGCCGACCGGCGAGCGGCACTGACGTTGCCCGCGCAGTACGTGGTGTTGGCGGGATCGGCGGCCGATCTGCACGACGGTTTCCGCGGCGCTGCTGCGGCGGGAATCGATGCCGTCGTGATGGGCGCTCCCGATGGTGCGGAACCCCGTTACGCCGAGCTCGCTTCGGCTGCAGGGCTCCCCGAGCGGCGCGCGCACATCCGAGGCGCGCTGGATACTGCAGACCGTGCGGCCGTGCTGGCCGGGGCATCGCTGTTCGCCACGACGAGCAGTTCCGCCGGGTGGCCATGGCGCGCGGTCGAGGCGATGACCCTCGGGATCCCCGTCGTCGCCGTCGACAGCGGCTCGCACCGGGACGTGATCGCCGACGGGGGCATGCTGGTCGCAGCCGAGGAGATCGCGGACGCCATGGTGGAGGCCACGGACGCCGCCGCGGACCGGTTGCGCGTCCTGGCGGCGGATCGGTCCAGGGCCTTCTCCTGGGCGAGTTCGGCCGAACGGCTCTGGGGTCTGCACGCCGACCTCTGAGGGCTGGGAGCCACCTGCGCATCGACGCGACACGCCGGAGTGCTGTGGCCAAAGAGGCGCAACAGTGGCATCATCCTGCAACTTCCGTCACACTGGTCACATGTCTCGACGTGCCCCACGCTCGCGAAACACCCTGAGGACCGCCCCACTCCTCACCTGTTTCCTCGCTGTCTCCGCCCTGGTTCTCGGAACGGTCGTTCCCGCCGCCGCTACTCAGGCGACGGTCGCGTCGCCCGTGGCGGCAGCCGCGAACGCCTCCGCCGCCCCCGTCGAAACGGGGATCGCGAAAAGCAGCCTCACCGGCTTCACTCCGGGCAACCTCATCAGCGACGCCGTGTTCACGAACAAGAGCACGATGACCGAGGCGCAGATCCAGACCTTCTTCAACGGCAAGGTCGCGCGCTGCCTGGGTGGTCGTGACGAGAACAACGAGGCGATCGTCTGCCTGAAGGACTTCCGGATGACCACGGTCACCCGCCCGGCAGACCAGTACTGCAGCGGATACACGGGCGCCGCGAACGAATCGGCCGCGCGCATCATCTATCGCGTCTCGCAGGCCTGCAACATCAACCCGCAGGTGCTGATCGTGATGCTCCAGAAGGAGCAGGGTCTCATCACCCACACGTGGCCGAGCGCCTGGCGCTACCGGATCGCGCTCGGTCAGGGATGCCCCGACACCGCGCCGTGCGACCCGAACTTCATCGGCTTCTTCCACCAGATCTACGGCGCCGCCCGCCAGATGCAGATCTATATGGAAGGCAAGTGGTTCCAGTGGTACGCACCGGGGAAGACGTGGAACATCCTGTACAACCCGAAGGCGTCCTGCGGCTCCGCGCCGGTGTACGTCGCGAACAAGGCGACGTCGGCTCTCTACTACTACACGCCGTACCAGCCCAACGCGGCCGCCCTGCGCGCCGGCTACGGCGAGGGTGACGGATGCTCGGCCTACGGCAACCGCAACTTCTACAACTACTTCACCGACTGGTTCGGTCCGACGCGGACGCTGACCTTCACGGCAGGCAAGCCGCTCGTCAACGGTTACGTGATCCCCGGTCAGACCCTCACGGCGACGGGTGTCTTCACGCCCGCGCCCACCACGACGGTCTACCAGTGGTTCCGCAACGGGACAGCGATCCCCGGTGCCACGGGGAGGTCGTACAACCTGACCGTCGCGGACAGCGGTACGAAGCTCGAGGTCAAGCTGACGGCGAAGCGTGCCGGCTACGTCGATGCGACGGCACAGTCGGCCGCCTACACCGCGACGACGGTGAAGGTCGACCGGATCTCCGGGACCAGCCGAGAACAGACCGCGGTCGAAGCCTCCCGTGCCGCGTGGCCGACCGGGACCCGGACGGTCTTCCTCGCGACGAGCCTCGACTTCCCCGACGCGCTCTCAGCGGTGGCGGCGGCGAGCAAGGCGCAGGCATCGCTCCTGCTCACGACCCCGGGAGCCATCCCGGCGAACGTCGCGGCGGAACTCAAGAGGCTCGCACCGACCCGGGTGGTCCTCGTCGGCGGGGTGGGCGTGGTATCGGACGCGGTGGCGGCGCAGGCGAAGGCCGCGGTGCCGGCTGCCAAGATCGAGCGGATCAGCGGCGCCGACCGATACTCGACGTCGCGCGCCATCGTCGAGAGCTCGGGCGCGAGCGCCAACGTGCTCCTGGCGACCGGTGCCGACTTCCCGGACGCTCTCAGCGCGGCGGCCGCCGGAGGAGCAGGACGTATTCCGGTGTTGCTCGTGGACGGACTCGCCAACAATGCCGATGCCGCGACGATCGCGACGCTCCGGAAGATCGGGGCCGCCAACATCACGGTCGTGGGCGGCGTCGGCGTCGTCAAGGATTCGGTGGTCGCCCAGCTGCAGGGCCAGGGCTTCAAGGTGAACCGGCTCTCCGGCACGGATCGATACCTGACGAACATCGCCGTGAACAACGCGTACTTCCCCTCGACGGCGTTGCGTGTGCTCGTCGCCACCGGTGACGGGTTCCCGGACGCCCTCACCGGGTCCGCCCTCGCCGGCAGGCTCGGAGTCCCGCTCGTGCT
>NZ_JBLVOH010000042.1:19516-25685 GCF_053543675.1 Microbacterium umsixpiens | reverse complement strand
CGTGCTCTCGCAGAGCACCTGCATGTTCCCCCAGGCGGCGGATTTCCTGCGCACCAGGGGAGCGACGACCGTCACCCTGGTCGGCGGGACGGGAGTGCTCTCCGCGGAGGGCATCGGCCAGCTTCGTCGATGCTGAGATCGTCTGCGCGTGGGCAGCGCAGATCCTCAGCATGCCCCGGCTAGTATGAAGGCTGCTCCTTTCCCGGATGGAACACCTGTGACGATCAAACCCGATCCTTACGCCATCATCCCGCGAGCCGACTTCGACATCCCCGGCAAAAGCCATGGGCTCATCGACGTGGTGCGGTGGCGCTATCTGCTGAACCTTCTCGTCCGCACGGGCGTCACGACGCGGTACCGCAACTCGGTGCTCGGATGGACCTGGTCCTACGTGCGACCCGCGGCCCAGTTCCTCGTGTTCTGGGTGGTCCTCGGCATCTTCATGAATCTCGACAAGGGGATTCCGAACTACGCGGTCTACCTGTTCTCGGGGATCGTGGTGATCAACCTGTTCTCTGAGGGATTCAAGAACGCGACCACGTCGATCGTCGGCAACGCCCCGCTGGTGCGCAAGGTGTTCCTTCCGCGCCAGCTGTTCGCGGTCTCGGCCGTGATCGTCGCGTTCGTGCACTTCCTCCCGCAGGTCGGGCTGCTGCTGGTGGTCTGCCTCCTGATGGGATGGATCGCGCACATCTCGGTGCTGAGCATCCTCGCCGTGCTCGCGGGAATGATCATCGTCATGGTGTTCAGCCTCGGCCTCGGCCTCTTCTTCGGCGCCGTCAACGTGCGCTTCCGCGACGCCGAGAACATCGTGGAGTTGATGCTGCTGCTCGCCACGTGGGCGTCACCCGTGCTGTACGCGTGGACCATGGTCGAACAGGCGGTCGTCGACCGGCTGCACTGGCCGTCGTGGCTCGTGGAGCTGTACCTCCTCAATCCGATCACCCAGGGCGTGGAGCTCTTCCATTACGCTTTCTGGCGCCCGGCGAGCGAGGGCATGATCTCGGCCGCGGGATACGCAGGTAAGGGCATGATCGAACTGCCGCCGAACCTGGGCTGGAACACGCTGTGGACGTTCCTCATCGCCGTCGCCACCCTGCTGATCGGACAGTTCGTCTTCCGCCGCCTCGAGGGAAAGTTCGCACAGGACCTATGAGTGAACAGACGGCGATCAGGCCGAGCATCATCATCGACGACGTGCGCAAGCGGTTCACGCTCAACCACGCGTTCTCCCTCAAGGACACCGTCGTCGCCTGGATTAAGCGGCAGAAGCTCACCAGCCAGTTCGAAGCGCTGAAAGGCGTGGACCTCGTCATCGGCGAGGGGGAGTCCGTCGCCATCCTCGGGCTCAACGGATCGGGCAAGTCCACACTTCTCAAGCTGGTGTCCGGCGTCATGGAGCCCGATGAGGGACAGGTCCTGACCCGCGGTCGGGTCGCCGGTCTCATCGAGGTCGGCGCGGGCTTCCATCCCGAACTCTCCGGACGCGAGAACGTCTTCCTCAACGCTGCGATCCTGGGCATGAAAAGGCACGAGATCGAGGCGCGCTACGACGAGATCGTGGCGTTCAGCGAGATCGAGCAGTTCATCGACCAGGAGGTCAAGCACTACTCCTCCGGGATGTTCATGCGGCTGGCGTTCTCGGTCGCGATCCACGTCGAGCTCGACGTGCTCCTCGTCGACGAGATCCTCTCCGTCGGCGATGCGCCGTTCCGGGAGAAGTGCCGACTCAAGTTCGAAGAGCTCATCGCCGCGGGCAAGACGCTCGTCGTCGTCAGCCACGACATGGAGATGGTCCGTGAGCTGTGTACTCGCGGCATCGTGATCAACAAGGGCGAGGTCGTCTACGACGGTGAGGTCGAGGGCGCCATCGCCCTGGTGGACGCGTGAGCGACTGGATCGGCCAGATCCCTGCGCTGCTCGTCGCGGCCGCTCTTCTGATCGTCCCGGGGCTGCCCGTCGGACTCTGCCTTCGCGGCGTGCAGGGAATCGTGCGTGTCGGTGTGGCGATCGCCGTCTCCCTCGGCGTGCTCGCCGCCGCATCTCTCCTCGCACCGCTGCTGGGGATGCGCTGGGGACTGATTCCCGTAGCCGTGGTCACCGTCGTCATCTGGGTCGTCGCCGCGGCGCTCCGGTTCTTCGACCGGCGCGCGGTCGACGCCGCGCCCCGTGCGGGGAGGGGCGCATGGATCGCGCTCGCCGCGGCCGGTGTCGCCTGGATCGGCATCGTCGCCTTGGGCATCGGGGCTCCCGGCAACCCCTCCCAGCTCTATGACGGCCTGTTCCACCTGAACGCCGTCGAGTTCATCGCTGAGACCGGCGACGCCTCCCCGCTGCACATGACGATGGTGGTGCCCGGCGCCGCGACGTCGTTCTATCCCACCCTCTGGCACGCGCTGGTCAGTCTCGTCGTGCCGGCCGCGGGCAGCATCGTCGCGGCGACCAACGTGACCACCGTCGCGATGATCGCGCTGGTGTGGCCCGTCGCCCTCGCCTGCCTGACCGCCGTGGCGTTCCCGTCTCGGCCGGCTGCGACCACGTGGGCGCCGCTCGTGGGTCTGGGCTTCAGCGTCTTCCCCCTCGGCTTCCTCAACTGGGGCGTCCTCTATCCCAACCTGCTCGGCACCGCGCTGATCCCGATCTTCCTCGCGGTCGTCCTGATCGCCTTCGCGCCGGCGCTCTCGTGGGCGGGGAGGACGCTGCGCATCCTCATCGCCCTCGCGGCTGCGGGTGCGGTCGCCCTCGCGCATCCCTCCGCACTTCTCGGCGCGGTGGTGCTGCTCATGCCCTACCTCGTCTGGTTGGCGTGGCGCACAGCTCGCGCGGGCGGAACCACGACACGGGTCGTCGTCGCACTCTCGGTGGTTCTGGGGGCGGTCGCACTCGCCGTGGTCTGGATCGTGGCCAATGTGACGACGCACGAGTGGCTTCCCACCTCCTCTCTGGGGCAGGCTCTCGGCGAGGTCGCATTCCTCAGCCCGGTCGGCAGGTCGACGGGGCTCCTGCTCGGGCCGCTGGCGGCGATCGGTATCTGGCGTGTGGTGAAGGACCGGACGTGGTGGATCCTCGGCTCTTACGCCGTGAGCATCTTCTTCTTCCTGATGGCGACCTGGTTCCCGGTGGAATCGATCCGCAGCGTCTTCGTCGGCGTCTGGTACGACGACACGACCCGCGTCGGAGCGCTCATCGCGGTGTGGGGACTGCCGCTCGCCGCGCTCGGCGCGTCCGTCGTCGTCGAATGGATCCGAGGCTGGTGGCGGGCAGGACGCAGGGGCCTCGTGGTCGCCGTCGTCGCGATCGTCGCCGTCGCAGGGGCGACCCACCTCGTGGGACTTCGCAACGACGTGGGCTACATGCGCAGCGTGAGCTTCCAGTTCAGCGAGGCGTCGCAGGGGCTCTCACCCGACGAGGTGGCGCTGTTCGACGAGATCGACGACGAGTTGCCTGACGACGCCGTCGTGATCGGCGACCCGCTGACCGGAGCCGGCCTGTTGTTCGCATTCACCGGGCACGACGTGGTCTTCCCGCACGTGACCGGGCGCTACGGCGATGATGCGTCGACCCTGGCCAGGTACCTGGTGGAGGGCGGGCCCGCCGTGTGCGACGCGATCGAGAGGCTCGGCGTGACGCACGCCCTCGACTTCGGCGACCGTGTGCTGTTCGAGAACCACTACACGACCTTCGACGGCCTGCACGGCCTCGACGACTCCTCGATCCTCACGGAGGTCGACCGCGTCGGCGATGCCGTCCTCTACGAGGTCACGGGTTGTGAGTAGGGTGCTTCTCGTTCTCTGACGCCTCGAGCAGGGCGATCTTGCGGGCGAGAAGCGTGAGCTGCCGCTGCTGGGCGACGTTGCGGCGGTACTGCGAGTACACGAACGCGAGGAACATCACGATCAGCGCGTAGAGCACGAGGTCGGTGCCGCGACCGACGCCGACGAGCTGTGCGAGCCAGCTCAGCCACTGCGGGAAGAGCACCGAGAGCACGGCGGCGATCACGAACAGGCCCATGAGCAGTCGACGGATCGCGAGGTGACTGTCTGCGCCGGTCCGGCGCATCATGAACACCGCCAGCACCACGATCGCGGAGATCAGGAGGATCTGGATCCACATGGGCTATCTCACCACCAGGTCGACGAGGATGTTTACGGAGTTGAGCACGCTCTGGCCCTTCGCCTTCGAATAGTCCGTGTACAGGAGCTCCACCGGATACTCCTTCCACGAGAGATGGGTCCGGCCGAGTTCCAGCACGATCTCGGTGGCATGCGCCATCCGGTCCTGCCGGAGGTCGATCGCCGCTGCGGCGTCGCGTCGGATGACGCGGAGTCCGTTGTGGGCGTCGGTGAGCTTGAGGCTGGTGGTGAGGTTGGTGACCCACACGGCCGTCTTGAGGATCACCTTCTTGATCCAGCCGGGATTCGTGCGGTCGTCGAGGAATCGGGATCCGAACACGATGGCGACATCTTCGTCGCGTGCGAGCTGCAGCATGCCGATGGCATCCTCGATGCGGTGCTGGCCGTCGGCGTCGAAGGTGACGATGTACTCGCACTCGGGATGCGCGAGTGCGAAGTCGAATCCGGTCTGCAGCGCCGCGCCCTGGCCCAGGTTGACCGGATGCTGCACGAGCATGGCGCCCGCTTTCGCCGCCTCGCGGGCGGATCCGTCACGAGAGCCGTCGTCGACGCAGACGATGTGCGCGAAGAACGGCTTCAGGCTCTCCACCACGCCGCCGATCACGCTCGCCTCGTTGTAGAGGGGGATGACGACCCAGGCGCTGCGGTCGGGGGAGGGAGGCGCGGGGACGCTCGAGGACATGGTTCTATTGTGTCAGGTGTCCGAACGGACCTTCATCAACCGAGCTACAGGGGCAGGATGCCGAGGAGAAGACGGGTCGTCGTCGCGACGCGGCTGTACACGCCGGAAGTCACAGCCGCCAGCTTCCGGATGGACGCACTCGTCCGGGCTCTCGCACCCGAGTCCGACGTCGTGGTGCTCACGACGCGGCCTCCCCAGGGGATGACGATCTCCGACGAGCCGGGCGTCACCGTTCGGCGAGCCAGGGTCCTTCGTGATCGGACCGGAGCCATCCGCGGGTATGTGCAGTACCTCTCCTTCGACATTCCGTTGTTCTTCCGTCTGCTGCGGCATCGCGCAGACGTGATCGTCGCGGAGGCACCGCCCACGACCGGACTCGTCGCCGCGCTCGTCTCACTCCTCACCGGACGCGTCCTGGTGTACTACCCAGGCGATGTCTGGACCGACGCGGTGGCGTCCATGGAGGCGCCTCGACCGGTGATCGCGGTCATGCGCGCCGTCGAGAGCTTCGTCCTGCGGCGCGCCGCATCCGCCATCGCCGTGTCGCCGGAGGTCGCCGAACGACTGGGAGACATCGGCGGCCGTCCCGAGCGCGTGATCAGCGTCGGCAACGGGATCGACACCGATGTCTTCTCGCCCGACGTGCCGGCCCCGTCGGCAGACGTCCCGTACTTCGTCTACACGGGAACCATGTCGGAGTGGCAGCAGCCTGAGGTGTTCATCCGTGCCCTGGCGGAACTCTCCGAGGTCGACGTCCACATCCGGTTCTACGGGCAGGGGTCGGTGGAACCGGAACTCAAGGTGCTCGCGGAGGAGATCGCGCCCGGCCGCGTGCATTTCGGCGGACTCGTCGGACCCGGGGAGTCCGCCTCGTGGCTCAGAGGGGCGGTGGCGGCGCTCGTGAGCATCGTGCCCGGCATCGGCTACGACTTCGCCCGGCCGACCAAGACGTATGCGGCCGCCGCGGTCGGCACGCCCGTGCTGTTCGCCGGCGCGGAGACCGGCGGAGAGGTCGTGCGCGCGGGAGGGCTCGGCGAAGCGGTCGGCTTCGACGCCGATGATGTCGCCGCTGCGATGCGGCGACTGCTCGCCGAGTGGGCGGACGGAACCACCGAGCACGCGCGGCCCGCACGCGTCGCCTGGGCCGTCGACAACGCGTCGTTGCGTACGGTGGGCGCCCGGGCTGCGGACGTCGTTCGCGGCGCGCGTCGAGGTTCGCGGCGCAGCGCCAAGTAGAATCTCGTCAGTGCTGCCAGTTCTCGGCGGCGTGCTAGGAGCCCCCGTGACTGAAACCTCTCGCGTGCGGATCGTCGAATCCGCAGATGTGTCCCCTGACGCCGTCATCGGCGACGGC
>NZ_JBLVOH010000042.1:12550-19496 GCF_053543675.1 Microbacterium umsixpiens | reverse complement strand
GGCGACGGCTCCGCCGTCTGGCACCTCGCGCAGGTGCGCGAGGGCGTGCGGATGGGGGAGAACTGCATCGTCGGACGCGGCGCCTACATCGGCACCGGCGTCGAGATGGGCGACAACTGCAAGGTGCAGAACTACGCCCTCGTCTACGAACCCGCGAAGCTCGGCGACGGCGTGTTCATCGGGCCCGCCGTGGTGCTCACCAACGACACCTACCCCCGGGCGATCAACCCCGACGGGTCGATCAAGAGCGCCCACGACTGGGAGCCGGTCGGCGTGACCATCGAGACGGGTGCGTCCATCGGCGCCAGAGCGACGTGCGTCGCTCCGGTGACGATCGGTGCCTGGGCGACGGTCGCCGCCGGTGCGGTGGTCGTCAAGGATGTCCCGGCATACGCGCTCGTCGTCGGCGTGCCGGCGCGGCGCATCGGATGGGTGGGCGAAGCAGGGATCCCGCTGAAGCCCGCCGACGACGCGGACATCTGGGTCTGCCCGAGCACCGGCGACAGATACATCGAATCAGAAGGCACATTGAGCAAGGAGACCGTGTGAGCGAGTTCATTCCCCCCGCGAAGCCCATCATCGGCGACGAAGAGCGGGAGGCCGTCGACCGCGTCCTGCGCAGCGGCATGGTCGCTCAGGGACCCGAGGTCGCGGCGTTCGAGCAGGAGTTCTCGGCGCATTTCGTGCCCGGGCGCCCCTCCGTCGCGGTGAACTCCGGCACCGCGGGCCTGCACCTCGGCCTGCTCGCGGCCGGCGTCGGTGCCGGTGACGAGGTCATCGTGCCGTCGTTCACGTTCGCGGCCACGGGGAACTCCGTCGCCCTCACCGGTGGTACGCCGGTCTTCGTCGACATCGAGCCCGACACGTTCTCGCTCGACCCCGAGGCGGTCGCGGCCGCGATCACACCGAAGACCAAGGGCATCCTCCCCGTGCACCTGTACGGCCACCCGGCCCGCATGCGGGAGCTGGAGGCCCTCGCCGCCGAGCGCGGGATCGCGCTGTACGAGGACGCGGCTCAGGCCCACGGCGCCTCGCTCGACGGACGCCCGGTGGGCTCGTTCGGCGACTTCGCCATGTTCAGCCTCTACCCGACGAAGAACATGACCAGCGGCGAGGGGGGCATGGTCACCACGGCGACCGACGAACTCGCACGCCAGGTGAAGCTCCTGCGCAACCAGGGCATGGAGCGTCAGTACGAGAACGAGGTCATCGGCTTCAACGCCCGTATGACGGACATCCACGCTGCGATCGGACGCGTGCAGCTCACCAAGGTCGATGCCTGGACGAAGACCCGGCAGTCCAACGCCGCATTCCTCGACGCCAATCTCGAGGGCGTCGTCGTGCCTCCGGTCGCGGACGGCGCCGTGCACGTCTACCACCAGTACACGATCCGCGTACCCGAGGACCGCGACGGCTTCGTCGCCGCACTCAAGAACGAGTACAACGTCGGCGCCGGGGTGTACTACCCGATCCCGAACCACCGACTGCCGTCTCTGACGCACTTCGCCCCGGGTCTCGACCTGCCGGAGACCGAGCGCGCCGCCCGCGAGGTGGCCTCTCTGCCCGTCCACCCGTCCCTGACCCAGGACGATCTCGAACGCATCGTCGCGGCCGTCAACGCGATCGCGAAGGCGGGTGCCTGATGACTCTGCGCGCAGGCCTGCTCGGCGTGGGGATGATGGGGCGTCATCATGCACGCGTCCTCCGGGAGATCGACGGCGTCGAACTGGTGGCGATCGCCGATCCCGGGGGCGACCCGCACGGCGTCGCCGGTGATCTCCAGATCCTCCCCGACATCGAAGCACTGATCGCCACGGGCATCGACATCGCCGTGGTCGCGGTCCCGACGCGATTCCATGAGGACGCAGCCCTGAAGCTCGCAGCCGCGGGTGTGCACACCCTGGTGGAGAAGCCGATCGCGCACAGCGTCGAGGCCGGCCAGCGCATGGTCGACGCATTCGCGTCGGCCGGTCTGGTGGGAGCCGTCGGTCACATAGAGCGTTTCAACCCCGCGGTCCAGGAACTGCGACGCCGCATCGAAGCCGGCGAACTCGGAGCCGTGTATCAGGTCGTCACGCGCCGGCAGGGGCCGTTCCCCTCGCGCATCGCCGACGTCGGGGTCGCCAAGGACCTGGCATCGCACGACGTCGACCTCACGGCGTGGGTCGTGCAGAGCGATTACGAGCGCATCTTCGCGCAGACGGCGTTCAAGAGCGGCCGCGAGCACGAGGACATGATCACCATCACGGGACGCACGACGTCGGGCGTCATCGTCAACAACATCGTGAACTGGCTGAGCCCCATGAAGGAGCGGCTGACGGTCGTGACGGGAGAGAAGGGCGCGTTCCTCGCCGACACCTCCACCGGCGACCTGACTTTCTACGCGAACGGGACGATTCCGCTGGAATGGGAGTCCGTCTCTTCGTTCCGCGGTGTCTCCGAAGGGGACGTCACCCGTTTCGCCTTCGCGAAGCGGGAACCGCTGCGCGTCGAGCACGAGGCGTTCCGCGATGCCGTCCTCGGCCAGCGGACTGACGTCGTCACCATGGAGCAGGGCCTTCGCACACTGGTGGTCGTCGAAGCCGCACTCGAGTCGGCGCGCGACGGCGACTCCGTGAGGCTGTGAGTCGGCGAACCATGCCGTGTGGCCAGACGCCTTCCGACTCGGTGGCACGATGAGCGGTTCCTTCGTGCGTCGGAGCGCCGGCCGTGTCCTCGACGCGCTTCCGGAAGGGGTCCGGCTCCGTATCGCCGGTTCTCGCTACGGTTTCGACGCCTCCGACGTCCCCGCGCCTGTGGTCGCGCCCGACGGTGACGTCCGGCTGTACATCGCGCCGGTGAACTTCGCGGGGCAGGCGTTCCGGTGGGCGCGAGCCGCCGAGCTCCTCCCCGGGGTGGGCGCTGTGAACATGCAGTATCGCAATCCGACGGGCGACTTCGGCTTCCCCGCCGACTACGCACTGCCCACGGCCGTGTTCCTGAAGAGCCGCCGGTGGCAGCGTGCGCAGTTCGACGCTGTCGTGCGCGGCTTCTCCCATGTACTCGTGGAGGCGGTCCGTCCGATCTTCGGTGAACTCTTCGACGGTGACGTCCGGCAGGAGGTCGCCGCGATGAGGGACGCCGGCCTGCAGGTGGGGCTGATCGCCCACGGCACCGACGTGCGGGTCCCGAGCGTGCACCGTTCCGACAACCCCTACTCTCCCTTTCACGGCGACGAGTGGGATCAGACGCCCCTGCTGGAGCAGAGCGCTCAGGTCCGCAGCGCACTCGCGTCTTCGCTGGCCCTGCCGACGTTCTACTCGACGGCCACCCTGGCGCGGCACCTGCCGCCCGCCAGCTGGCTCCCGGTCGTGGTGGATCCCGACCGCTGGGCGAGCACCGAGCCTCCGATGACCCGCGCGAAGCCGGTCGTCATGCACGTGCCCAGCAGCGGAATCGTCAAAGGCACGGCGGCCGTGCGCGAAGCAGCTGCCCGCCTCGAGGCCGAAGGGCTGATCGAGTACCGGGAGGCGCACGCGGTGCCGGCGGACGAGATGCCTGATCTCTACCGTTCGGCGGACATCGTCATCGACGCCCTGCGCATGGGCAATTACGGCGTCGCGGCCGTCGAGGCCATGGCGGCCGGGCGCGTCGTGGTGACCTACCTCACCGATCTCGCGGTGAGTGAGGCCGAGGAGGCCGGCGCTGTTCCGCCGTGCGTCTTCGCGAACCCCGACACGCTCGAAGACGCCCTGCGCGAGATCTGCGCGGATCCCGAGAGTTTCCGTACACTCGCCGCACGAGGTCCCGCGTTCGTGCGCCGAGTCCATGACGGGCGGCGCTCGGCGCTCGCTCTCGCCGGTTTCCTCGGCGTGACCGCTCCCTGGAGCGAGGAAGTCCTATGAAAGCGATCTTCTCCACCTATCGCGACATCATGCCGAATCTCCCCGACTCGGCTCGTCGCTACATCAACACCTTCGTGCTGCTCTCCGCACTGCTGGCCGCGCTCGATGTCGCGGCGCTCATGATCCTCGCCGTCTCCCTTTCGTCCATGCTCGCCGGGACTCCGGTGCAGCTGCCGGTGGTCGGGGCCATCGGACCCGACGGCTACATCTGGATCATCGTGTTCGTCTCCGGACTCATCATCCTGAAGTCGACGGCGTCGCTGATCATGCAGTGGTTCGCGACCAGACGGCTCGCCAGTTTCGAGCTCGAGATCGGCGATCAGCTCTTCCAGAGCTATATCCACGCGCCGTGGATCGACAGGCTCCAGCGGAACACGACGCATCTCGTCCGTCTCGCGGACGTCGGGATCGCCAACGTCACGTCGGGCTTCCTGCTGCCGTTCATGAGTCTGCCCGCTCTGCTCACGACGTCGCTTCTCGTGGTGGTGGTCATCGTGATCATGCAGCCGCTGACCGCGCTCGTGACCGTCTGTTATCTCGGACTCATCGCGCTGCTGCTGTACGTGGTGCTCTCGCGCCGCACCGTCACGGCCGGGCGGGTGAACCGCGACTACTCTTTCCGGGTCGCCGCGCTGATGACGGACATGGTGTCCGCCCTCAAGGAGATCACGCTGCGCAACAAGTCCGATGAGGTCGCTCGCGTCGTCCAGGCGGATCGCAGCGTGTCGGCCAAGGCGCGGGCGAATCTGAACTTCCTCTCCTCGGTGCCGCGCTTCGTCCTGGACGCCGGCATCGTGGGCGGCTTCCTGCTCGTCGGCGGTGCGGCGATGCTCTTCTCGGGATTCGAGGCCGCCGTCTCGGCCATCGCCCTCTTCGGCGTCGCCGGGTTCCGTCTCGTCCCCTCGCTGACCGGATTCCAGTCGCTCGTCTCGATGATGACCGCCAACATCCCCCATGTGGAGGCCGTGCTGCGCGACATCGAGTCGTCGCGGCGCTATCGCGACAATTCCGAGCACATCGGGCACGACCCCATCGTCGGGACTCCGACCGAGCTGAACTTCCACGGGGTGGGGTTCACCTTCCCCAACGCGCCCCGGCCGGCCCTCGCCGACGTGACCGGATCGATTCCGTTCGGCACCAGGGTCGGGATCGTCGGGGCCTCCGGGGCCGGGAAGTCGACACTCGTCGATCTGCTTCTCGGACTCCTCACCCCGACGGCAGGACACATCGCGCTGGGGGACCAGGACCTCACCGATGTCATGGCTGCGTGGCGCGGGCGCGTGGGATACGTCCCGCAGGACGTGGCGCTCTTCGACGCCACGATCGCACAGAACGTCGCCCTGACCTGGACGGATGACTTCGACGAGACCCGCGTGCGCGAAGCGTTGCGCAAGGCGCAGCTGCTCGACGTCGTCGAAGCCAGAGCGGACGGCATCCACGGACGCGTGGGCGACCGAGGGCTGCAGCTCTCCGGTGGCCAGCGCCAGCGTCTCGGCATCGCGCGCGCCCTCTATGCGGAGCCGCTGGTGCTCGTCCTCGACGAGGCCACGAGCGCCCTCGACACGCGCACGGAAGCCGCGGTGACGGCCTCCATCGATGCGCTCGGCGCAGAGATCACCGTGATCTCGGTCGCGCACCGGCTGTCGACGATCCGGCATTCGGATCAGGTGTGGTTCCTGCGCGAAGGAGAGGTCCGCGCTCGCGGCACCTTCGCCGAGGTCATCGCGCAGGAGCCCGAGTTCGCCCATCAGGCCGCGCTGGCCGGTCTGACGAAAGACCCGTCGGATGACTAAGCCGCGCCTGCTGCTGATCTCGTTCTCGCCGATCGTCTCCGACGCGCGAGTGCTCAAGCAGGTCGTCGCCTTCCGCGACGACTTCGAACTCACCACGGTCGGATACGGTCCCGCACCCGAGGGGGTGGCCGCCCACTGGGAGGTGCCGCGGTCTGCCGACTACCAGGACTACAACGGGCGTCTGATCACGCTCCACGCCTACCGCGCCGTCTACTGGCGCATCTCGGCGGTCAAGTGGGTCCGCGAGCATCTGCCCCGCGGAGAGTACGACATCATCCTCGCGAACGAACCCGAAGCGGTCGGTGTCGCGCAGTGGCTCCGGCCACGCCTCGGTATCCATGCCGATCTCCACGAGTACACCCCGCGTCTGAACGAGGAGCACGCGGCATGGGCTCGGCGCATCAAGCCGTATCACGAGTGGATCTGCCGGACGTATGTGTCGAAGGCCGCGAGCTGGACGACCGTGAGCAACGGCCTGATCCGCGAGTACGAGAAGGAGTTCGGTTTCCGGCCGGAGCTCGTCACGAACGCCGCCCCCTTCGCGGACCTGACTCCGACTCCGGTCGAGGCGCCCTTGCGCCTGGTGCACAGCGGCGCGTGCCTGCGCAACCGCAACCTCGACGAGATGATCCAGGCGGTCGAGGCGTCGCGCGCGGACGCGACCTTGGATCTGTACCTGACCCCCAACCACCCGGACTACCTCGAGGAGCTGCGCGCCCTCACGGCCGGCAGCACGCGGGTGAGGATCCTCGACCCCGTGCCGTACGCGGACCTGATCCGCACGATCAATGCCTACGACGTCGGCATCCATCTGCTTCCGCCGACGAACTTCAACAACACGTGGGCCCTGCCGAACAAGCTCTTCGACTACGTGCAGGCGCGTCTCGGCGTTCTGATCGGTCCCTCGCCCGAGATGCGCGAGTACGTGGAGCGGTACGGCTTCGGCGCGGTCGCCGATGGCTTCGGTGCGGCAGACCTCACACGCACGATCGATGCGCTGACCGTCGAAGACGTTCGCGGATACAAGGAGCGCGCGCATGCGGGCGCCCACGCGTTGGGTGCGCAGGAACAGGTCCAGGTCTGGCGGCGCAACCTCGACGCGATCGCCGGGCGCGAGAGAAGCTGAGATGCGGATCCTCATCGTCACCCCGTGGTACCCCACCGTCGACAATCCGCAGACCGGCGTGTTCGTGCAACGCGACGTCGAGACTCTCCGGCGGTCCCACGAGGTGTCGGTGCTGCATCTGAGCACGTCGTCCGATCTGCCGC
>NZ_JBLVOH010000042.1:5734-12529 GCF_053543675.1 Microbacterium umsixpiens | reverse complement strand
GCGCATCCCGTATGCGGCGGCGTCGCTCCGGGGGATTCGTCGCGCGCGTCGAGCCATCCGTGAACGTGCCGCCGGTGTCGACATCGTGCACAGTCATGCGATCTCCGCCTTGCCTGCCGTGCCCCGGGGGCTGTCTGTTCCCTGGGTTCACACGGAGCACTGGTCCGGCCTGCTCAGCCCGCGTACCGCGCCTCTCCCGGTGCGCGTGGCCGGGGGCTGGATGGCGCGACTGCTCGAGTACCCTGCCGTAGTGGTCGCCGTCAGCGAGCAGCTCGCCGTCGCCGTACGCCGCACGCGCACCGGCCCGACGGTCGTCGTGCCGAACGCCGTGGCTGCGCCGATCGAACCGCCACGCGACGTCACGGACCTCGTCATGGTCGGCGTCGGCGGACTCATCGGCCGGAAGCGCCCCGTGCTCGCCGTCGAAACCGTCGCGGCGCTGGTGGCACGGGGGCGGGATGCTCGTCTCATCTGGGCAGGCGACGGCCCCGAGCGCGATCGCGTGCTCGCCCGGGCCGCCGAACTCGGGGTGCGGGACAGGGTGGAGCTGCGGGGCAACGTAGACCCCGCCGAGATCTCAGGCCTGCTCGGCTCGGCTCGTGTCTTCCTCCTTCCCACGGAAGGGGAGACCTTCGGGGTGGCGATCGCGGAAGCGCTCCGTCATGGACTTCCGGTGGTCGTGGGCGATGACGGCGGCCACACCGAGTACGTCCGCCCCGAAGACGGGGCACTGGTCGGTACGACGGACGCGACGGAGTGGGCGGACGCCGTCGAAGACGTTCTGGATCGAGACCGCGAAGAGATCCGCCGCAGCGCGGAGTTCCGTTTCTCGGACGACGCGCGCAGTGCCGCCTTCGATGCCGTCTACGAGACGGCGCTGGACAGGAAGAGACAAAGATGAAGCTGCTCGTCCTCTCGTTCTCCCGAATCGAGTCGGACCCGCGAGTGCGGCGTCAGATCGAGCTGTTCCGAGACGACTGGGAGATCGTCACCTGCGGCTACGGGCCGAAGCCGGAGGGAAGCGTCGAGCACTTCGAGATCCCCGAAGAGCTCGCGGTCTGGCGCTATCCCCGCGTGGCGATGATCGCCCGACAGTACCGCCGCGCGTACTGGGGAAACCGGGCGCTGGCGTGGGCGCGCGAGCATCTCGGCGGCCAACGATTCGACGTGATCCTCGCCAATGAGGTGGAGTCCGCCGGTGTGGCCGCCGAGCTCGAGCCGTCCAAGGGGTTCCACGTCGATCTGCACGAGTATGCGCCCACGTTGCACACGGAGAAATTGACCTTCCGGCTCTTCGTCGCTCCGTTTCTGCGCTGGCAGCTGCGGAAGTTCGTCTCGCGAGCATCCTCCACCACGACCGTCGGCCGTGCCATCGCCGCCCGCTATCGACGCGAGTTCGGCTTCGACACGAAGCTCGTGATGAACGCGCCCGCCTACTCGGAGCGCGAACCTCACCCGACGTCGTCACCGATCCGGGTCGTCCACGCCGGTGCGGCGTTGCGCAATCGCGGACTCGGCACGCTCATCGAGGCGATGGAGCGGACGTCGGCCGATGTAACCCTCGACCTGTATCTCCCACCGAATGATCCGGCGTACCTGGAGGAGCTCCGGGCAGCGGCAGCACGGGTGCCGGCGGTCCGCATGCATGAGCCGGTACCTTTCGACTCGTTGATCGACACCCTCGCCGGCTACGACGTCGGCATCCACATCCTCGCGCCCACCAACTACAACAACGCGTATGCGATGCCGAACAAGTTCTTCGAGTACGTGCAGGCGCGACTCGGGCTCGTGATCGGACCGTCGCCGGAGATGTCCGCCACGCTCACGCGCCACGGACTGGGAGTCGTCGCCGATGACTTCTCGGCCGACGCCGTGGCACGTGCGCTCGATGCCCTCACCCCGGAGCGCGTCGACGGATTCAAGGCGGCGGCCGCGGACGCGGCACGCGAACTGTCCGCCGAAGCGCAGATGCCGGTGTGGAAGAGCGCCATCGACACGATTGCGGGCCGATGACGATGGTCACGTCCGCACAGGTCGATGTGCTCGTCCCCGTGCACTCCGAGTCGCGGCCGGTACGCCGACTGGCGCAGAGCGTCCTCGAGCACACGAACGTGCCGGTGCGACTTCTCGTCGTGGCGCACAACATCGAGGAGCAGCGCATCCGCGCGGCGCTCGGGCCGTACGCCGAGGACGCCAGGGTCGACGTCGTCGGGTTCCGTGACGGGATCCCGTCGCCGGCCGGACCGATGAACTTCGCCCTCGACCGGGTGACCGCTCCGTGGTTCACGAAGATCGACTCTGATGATCGACTCAGCCCGGGCGCTCTGGACGGCTGGGTCCGCCGCGCCGAGACACGAGGGGCGGATGCCGTCCTGCCGGCGATGCTGCTCCCCGCCGTCGGGGAGGGGTTTCCCACGCCACCGCGCCGTCCCGGTCGGGTCGTGCTGGACCCCGTGCGTGATCGTCTGAGCTACCGCACGAGCACGATGGGCCTCTTCGCCGCCGACCTCCGCGAGCAGGCACGCCCGGTGGAGGGACTGGAGACGGGGGAGGACATCGCACCGAGCCTCCGATTGTGGTTCGGTGCGCGCAAGGTGGTCGCCGCGGGTGACGGCGACGCCTACCTCGTCGGCGACGATGCCGTCGACCGGGTCACCGAATCCGCTCGAACGCTCGCGACCGAACTCGCCTTCGCGCCGCTGCTCGTCGCCGAGGACATGTGGGGCGCTCTCGGCGAGGCGGCTCGGGCGGCTGTGGTCCGAAAACTCATCCGCGTGCACGTGCTCGGGGCGCTCGGCCGACGCGAGCTGGACGCCACCGTCGTGAGCGATGCGGCGAACGCACTGGAGACGCTGCTCAGGTCGGCGCCGTCGGCGCTGCGCTCGCTCTCGCGTCTCGACGTCGAACTCATCGATCGGCTGCGGGCGCGAGCCGCGGTCGAAGACGTCGCCGCTCTCGTCGAACGGCGACGGCGGTACGCGCAGCCCCGCGCGATGCTCACGCCGTCGCTGCACCGCACCCTCGACCGCGACGCTCCGCTGCGTTTCCTCTCGGCTTCGCTCCTCGCACAGCGCCGGGCGCGACGGGCGGCGCGCGCCGCATAGGATCGTAGGGTGAAGATCCTCAGCGTCGTCGGCGCCCGCCCGCAGTTCGTCAAGCTCGCCCCCATCGACCGCGCCGCGCGTGAGGCCGGAGTGGAACACGTCATCGTGCACACCGGTCAGCACTACGATCCGATGCTCTCGGACATCTTCTTCTCCGAGCTCGGCATCTCGAGTCCCGACGTGCACCTCGGTGTCGGCTCGGGGAGTCACGGTGTGCAGACCGGGGCGATGCTGGGACAGCTCGATGCCGTCTTCGACGCCCATGCACCGGATTGGGTGCTGGTCTACGGTGATACGAACTCGACGGTGGCGGCCGCGTTGAGCGCCGTCAAGATGCACATACCCGTCGCGCATCTCGAGGCCGGGTTGCGATCGTTCAACCGTCGCATGCCCGAGGAGCACAACCGTGTTCTCACCGACCACGCGGCGGACATCCTGCTGGCGCCGACCGAGGTCGCCATGGCGCACCTCGCCGACGAGGGCCTCAAGGCCCGTTCGGTCCTGGTCGGCGATGTGATGACGGACGTCCTCTACTCGACCAGGGACGAGCTCTCGGGTGAGCCCTCCGCGCTCATCGACGAGCTGGGACTCACGCCCGGCGAATTCCAGGTCGCGACCATCCACCGTGCGGAGAACACCGACGATCCGGTACGTCTCACGCAGATCATCGAGGCTCTGGGAGCGCTCGCCACTCCCACGGTCCTGCTCGCGCACCCGCGGCTGGTGGCCAAGGCAGCAGAAGCCGACATCGACCTCGAGCAGGGCAACCTGCGGGTGCACCGTCCGCTCGCGTACCGGGACCTCATCGCCGCGGTGCTCAGCAGCGGACACGTCGTCACCGATTCGGGTGGACTGCAGAAGGAGGCTTTCCTGCTGCGCGTGCCGTGCACGACCGTGCGCACCGAGACCGAGTGGGTCGAAACCGTGCAGCTCGGCTGGAACGCCCTGGTCTCGGACCCCTCGGTACTGGCCGAGACCGTCGCACGTCCTGCCCCGTCGCCGACCGACGAGGCTCCCTACGGAGACGGCTCCGCGGCGCGACGCGTCGTCGAGGTGCTGTCCGCCGGCTGAGGCCCGTCGTCCGGCTGAGGCCCGCGGTCAGGCTCGGCCGCCCCTTCCGACTCGGACGCCTCCGGCTCGGGATCGTCGGGCGCGCCCGGAAGGCCGGTCGGGTTGGTCCGCGATCGCTGCACCCAGGTCACGGTCGCGCTGACGAGCATCCCGGCGGCGAGAAGCCAGAAGATCAGCCCGGGAGTCGCATACCGGAACTGCGTGGGCGTGCCGTTCGTGATGTTGTAGATCGCCGTGGCGGCGATGGCGCCGAGCAGCAGGTGCGACTCCACGCGTCGCCAGAAGATGATCATGCCCGCGACCGCGAGGCAGATCAGCACCAGCAACGAACGATCGCCGCGCAGCATCGTCACGACATCAGCTCTGACGATGTCGAATGCCATGCGCGGGACGTTGAGGAGGGCTTCGCCCAGCGAGCTCGCGCCGGCCTGCATGAGGAACTGGTCCAGCTGCGAGAACGAGGGGAAGATGAGCGATTGCAGGACTTGGCAGCCGATCGTCGCCGCGCCGACGATGATCGCGGGGAGCATCATGCGGCTGTTGCGACGCTCGATCAGTGAGCCGATGACCCACGCGGCGATGAAAGCCCCGGCCATGATCAGGGTCGCCTGGCGGGTGAAGGCCGAGAGCACCGTGACCGCGCCGATCGCGATCAGCATCCAGGGTCGGGGCTTCTCCAGCCAACGCCACGCGAGCAGCAGTGCGACGGCGGTGAAGAGCGCCGAGAGGCCCTCGGTGAGCATCCCGGTTCCGATGGAGACGAGGAACATCGACGTGTTCAGGAGCAGGCCGATGAGAAGCGCGACGAGGGTGCCGAAGCGACGACGGAGCATGATCACCGCGATGACCATGAGTGCGGCCGTCGCCAACAGGGGGATGACGGCGAGGCCGGCCGGACCGAAGAGTGCGATGAACGGGGCGCTGAGGGTCGGGAGCACCACGCGCGGCTGCACCAGGCCCCATCCGAACAGATCCTCCACGGGAGGGACGTCGATGTTGCGCGGGCCCGCGTAGTCCACGGTGAGCTGCCGCGCCGTCTCGGGATCGTTCCCGAGGAAGAGGTACGCCATGGCGAGGTAGTAGCGCGAGTCCGGATAGAACATCCGGTACCACCTCACATACGTGGCGTACGTGAGGAGGAACGTCGATGCGAGGATCGTCCACAGGAGGAGCGTGCTGCGTTGGCGCAGAAACCAGGTGCGCGCGGGAGAGTGTGCCATGGCGATATCACGCTAGCACGGAGGTTTCGCGGTGGCGGCTCGGCGGTTTCGATGCGCGCGTCGTGGACGGGATAGCGTACGGGGGTGACATCGCTTCCAGGTAGTCTCACTCACCGACGCTGGGGACTCGACATCCTTCGCATCGTGGCGATCATCGGCGTGGTCAGCATCCACACCTTCGGAGCTCTGCGCTCGTCTCCCGAGCTGGAGGGCTCGCGCTCCTGGTGGGTGGCGGTCGCGCTGAACGCCGGATTCATCTGGGCGGTCCCGGTCTTCGTCATGATCAGCGGCGCCCTGCTACTCGATGCGCGGCCGCATGCCGCCGGTCCCACCGCGTTCTACCGTCAGCGTCTGGTCCGCCTCGCGCCGGCCTTCATCTTCTGGCAGGTCTTCTACCTGATCGTCGTGCGGCAGTGGATGAGCGGGCTCGACGAGAGCGCGGCGACGATGCTCGCGCTCGTCCTGCGCGGACAGCCCTACACACACCTCTACTTCCTCTGGCTCATCGTCGGCCTCTACGCCATCGCGCCGGTTCTGCGCCCGTTTCTCAGAGACGGCGGCCGCGGGCGGGCGCTCATGTTCGCAGGGGTCCTCATCCTGGTCACTGTCGCGACGTACTCGACATCGGCACTGCTGGCGTGGGCAGGGAGCCCCTCGCCGATCATCCTGAGCGCACTCACGCAGTGGCTGCCCTACGTCGGCTACTTCGTGGCCGGATACGCGCTGCGTGATCTCCGTCTGACCGGTGCGCGCCTGTGGGCGTGCGGCGCGATCGCGGCAGTGGCGATCGGGTGGACGATCCTTCAGGCGGGTGCCGTCGACCCCGCGTCGCTGCTCGCAGCGCTGCTTCCGCAGAGCTATCTCGGCCCCGTCACGGTCGTGATCGCCGTCACCCTCTTCGTCTTCGTCAACAGCCTCTTCTCCGGTGACGTCGGCGCCGGTACGGGGCGGGTCATCCGGACCCTGTCGGAGGCGACCTTCGGGGTCTACCTCGTGCATTTCGCGCTCCTGATCGCCGTGCGGTCCGTGCCCTGGTTCGCCGATGCCGCGACCACGTCCGTCGTGTCGGCCGTTCTGGTGTGGCTCATCGTGGTCGTGCTGTCGTTCGCGCTGGTCGTGCCGTTGCGTCGTGTGCCGGTGATCGGGCGCATCTTCTGACCGCGGTCGCCGAGCGCTCTGGGACCTCTGCCGCCCCGTAGACTGGACCCCATGCGTATCGCCGTCGTGGCCCTCGGAAAGATCGGGCTTCCCCTCGCCGTCCAGTTCGCCTCATCCGGCCATGACGTCATCGGAGTCGACGTCAACCAGAAGGCCGTCGACACCATCAACGCCGGGCGCGAGCCCTTCCCCGGCGAGGCGCACCTCCAGGAGAGACTCGCCGAGCTCATCCCCGCCGGTCG
>NZ_JBLVOH010000042.1:4597-5714 GCF_053543675.1 Microbacterium umsixpiens | reverse complement strand
CGACCGACTACGCCGAGGCGATTCCCGGCGCGGATGCCGTCGTGCTGGTGGCGCCGGTCTTCGTGAACGACGAGACCTGGGAGCCGGACTTCAAGTACATGGACGCGGCGACCGCGTCGCTCGCCGAGCACCTCACCCCGGGAACCCTCGTGTCCTACGAGACCACGCTGCCCGTGGGGACGACGCGCAACCGCTGGAAGCCGATGCTGGAAGAGGGATCGGGCCTCACGGAGGGCGAGGACTTCTTCCTCGCCTACTCGCCGGAGCGTGTGCTCACCGGGCGCGTCTTCGAAGACCTCCGCAAGTACCCGAAGCTCATCGGCGCCCTCTCCGCCGAGGGAAACCGCCGTGCGCGCGAGTTCTACGAGGCCGTCCTCCAGTTCGACGAACGCACCGACCTGCCCCGCCCCAACGGCGTCTGGGACCTCGGGAGCACCGAGGCCTCCGAGATGGCGAAGCTCGCCGAGACCACCTACCGTGACGTGAACATCGGCCTGGCCAACCAGTTCGGCCTCTTCGCGGCATCCCACGGCATCGACGTCTACAAGGTCATCGAAGCCTGCAACTCCCAGCCGTACAGCCACATCCACCGGCCCGGCATCGCCGTCGGCGGACACTGCATCCCCGTCTACCCGCGGCTCTACCTGGCGACCGATCCTGACGCGGACATCGTGCGGGTCGCCCGTCAGCTCAACGCGTCGATGCCGGAGCGTCTCGTGGCACAGGCGGAGGGGATCCTCGGGTCGCTCTCCGGTCAGCGCGCGGTCGTCCTGGGCGCGGCCTACCGCGGAGGCGTCAAGGAGACGGCCTTCTCGGGAGTCTTCCCCACGGTCAAGGCGCTACGGGATCGTGGCGCCGAGGTGCGGGTGCACGACCCGCTCTACACCGACGAAGAACTGCGCGGCCTCGGCTTCGAGCCCTACGAGATCGGTGAAGAGGTCGACCTCGCGATCCTGCAGACCGACCACGCCGACTACCGCGAGCTCGCTCCCGCACAGCTGCCCGGAGTCAAGCTGCTCGTCGACGGTCGCGCGGCCACCGACGCCGAGCGATGGACGGGCACTCCCCGCATCGTGGTCGGCACGGCGGCCTAGCGCTGTGAGGAAGAGCGGGGGGG
>NZ_JBLVOH010000042.1:0-4577 GCF_053543675.1 Microbacterium umsixpiens | reverse complement strand
CGCCCCGCTCTTTCATACCCTGGCGTCGAACGGCGAGTACGTCGGCGTCGAGGGCGTCGCCTGGATGTCGAGCTGCAGCGCGCTGATCAGCATCTGCGTCCCGATCATGAGCGGGAGCGCCGCGAGCATGACCGTGGCTGCGGTCGCCACGACCGAGCTCGCGATCTGGAACATCACCCAGACGGCGATGCCGAGCCCGACGACGAAAAGCAGCAGGCCCATGAACAGCAGAAGCGCGATGGGGGAGAAGGACCACAGCACGTAGCGGTACCAGATCCGCGACCAGTAGCCGACCGTCAACCGGTGCAGAAGCTCGGGGACGACCTTGCTCAAGCGGATGCTGGAGACCTCGTCGCCGTACACCGCGGGAATGGGCACGTCGGTCGCCGGAACCTGGAGGATGTTCAGGTGGATGAGCAGATCGTTCTCGAAGCTGTAGCGTTTCGCGACGCGCTCGAGCGGCACCCGTGCGAGAGCCTCGGTGCGGATCGCCGTGTACCCGTTCTGCGGATCGAAGAGGTTCCAGTAGCCGGACGCCAGCTTCGTGAAGAAGGAGAGCACGACGTTGCCGAACACTCGATACCCCGGCATGCCGCGGAACGACTCGGGGGAGTAGAAGCGGTTGGCCTTGGCGAACCCGAAGCCGCCGTCCGTGACCTTGTCCAGCAGTGTGGGCAGGTAATCGGGGTCCATCTGCGCATCGCCCGCCATCACGACGTTGACATCCGCGCCCAGGTCCATCGCGGTCCGGTGCGCGGTGATGATCGCACCGCCGACGCCCTGGTTCTCCTCATGACGGATCAGCGTCACGCGGGGATCCTCGATGCTGCGGACGACGTCGCTGGTCCCGTCCGGGCTGCAGTCGTCGACGATCACGATGTGATCGACGTAGTCCGGCATCGTCTGGATGACCTTCGCGATCATCTTCTCTTCTTTGTACGCGGGGACGACGGCCGCGATGACCGCATTCTTATACATCCGAACTCCGAGCCGGTGGATTGGTGAACACCCAGTAACGATAGGCGAAGTAGTTCCAGACGGTGGTCGCGATCACGGCGAGCACCTTGCCGACGAACCATCCGCCACCGAGCGAGTCGACGAACCACACGATCGCCGTCGTCGCGATCGTGTTGAAGATCACCAGCGCGGTGTACCGGGCGACGCTGGGCACGACCTTCGAATCGGAGGCGAACGCGACGACCCGCTGCAGCGTGTAGGTGACGGCGAACGAAGCGAGGAAGGCGACGGGGGTGGCGATGGCGAGCGGCACGCCGAGGAGGTCGTGAGCGATCCAGAGCAATCCGGCATCGACCAGGAAGCAGAATCCGCCGATGACGAGGTAGCGAACCGCGCTGTGGCTCCAGATGCGGCGCACGGCACCGCCGACTCGATTCGGCATGGTTCCAGTCTCTCAGACGACACGCGCAGGTTCGGGCACTCGCCGCCGATACGATTGGTGCATGGATCTTCTCGTCGTCGGGTCGGGTTTCTTCGGCCTCACCATCGCTGAGCGCGCCGCTGAAGCCGGCCGCAAGGTAACCGTCATCGACCGCCGCCCTCACATCGGCGGCAACGCCTACAGCGAGGCGGAGCCCGAGACCGGCATCGAGGTCCACCGCTACGGTGCGCACCTCTTCCACACCTCGAACGCGACGGTGTGGGAGTACGTCAACCGCTTCACCAGCTTCACGAACTACGTCCACCGCGTCTACACGACGCACAAGGGCACGGTCTTCCCGATGCCGGTGAACCTCGGCACGATCAATCAGTTCTTCCAGTCGGCGTACACGCCCGACCAGGCGCGTGCACTGGTCAAGGAGCAGGCGGGCGAGTTCGATGCCAAGACGGCCGCGAACTTCGAGGAGAAGGGCATCGCCCTCGTCGGGCGCCCCCTTTTCGAGGCCTTCTTCCGCGACTACACCGCGAAGCAGTGGCAGACCGATCCGCAGAAGCTCTCGGGCGACATCATCAGCCGCCTTCCCGTGCGCTACACGTACGACAACCGCTACTTCAACGACACCTGGGAGGGCCTTCCCACCGACGGCTACACCGCGTGGCTGGAGCGCATGGCGGACCACCCCAACATCGAGGTCAAACTCGGCGTCGACTACTTCGACGACGCGCAGCCGCTCAGCAAGAAGGCGACCGTCGGTCAACTCCCGGTCGTCTACACCGGACCGGTCGACCGCTACTTCGACTACACCGAGGGGGCGCTGAGCTGGCGGACGCTCGACTTCGAACAGGAAGTGCTGAACGTGGGCGACTTCCAGGGCACGAGCGTCATGAACTACCCGGACATGGATGTGCCGTACACCCGCATCCACGAGTTCAAGCACTTCCACCCGGAGCGCAAGGACGTCTACGCGCAGGACAAGACGGTGATCATGCGCGAGTTCTCGCGTTTCGCCGAGCGCGAGGACGAGCCGTACTACCCGGTGAACACCCCGGCCGACCGGGAAGGGCTGCTGGCCTACCGCGAACTCGCCAAGGGGGAGAAGGCGGTCCATTTCGGCGGCCGGCTCGGTACGTACCAGTACCTCGACATGCACATGGCCATCGGCTCGGCGCTGTCGCTCTGGAACAACACTCTCTCCTAGACTCGACATCGTGAGTCACGCTGCTGTCGGGGCGCCCGGGACGCCCCGGCGCTATCTGCATTCGTTGTGGCTGCTGTCCGCCCGCGACCTGAAGGTCCGGTACGCGACGAGCTCCCTCGGCTACCTGTGGTCGATCCTCGATCCGCTCGTCATGAGCGCGATCTACTGGTTCGTCTTCACGCAGGTCTTCAACAGGAGCGTCGGCGAAGATCCGTACATCGTCTTCCTCATCGTCGCGTTGCTGCCCTGGGTGTGGTTCAACACCTCGGTGTCCGACTTCACCCGGGCGTTCAAGAAGGACGCGCGGCTCGTGCGGTCCACGGCGATCCCGCGCTCGATCTGGGTGAACCGCATCGTGCTCAGCAAGGGGATCGAGTTCCTGCTCTCGATTCCGGTGCTCGTCCTCTTCGCCGTGTTCAGCGGCGCTCATGTGAACTGGATGCTGCTCTGGTTTCCGGTCGCGGTACTCCTGCAGATCATGCTGCTGGTCGGACTCGGGCTCCTGGTCGCCCCGCTCTGCGTGCTGTACTCGGATCTCGAGCGCACCACCGCGCTGATTCTCCGCGCCCTGTTCTACGCGTCGCCCGTCATCTACAGCTTCCGTGATCTCCCGGCGCCTTTCGACACCATCGGGGCGTTCAACCCGCTCGCGGGCATCTTCACGCTCTACCGGGTCGGTTTCTTCCCCGACCTGTGGCAGACCGCGCCGGTGGTCATCAGTGCCGTGATGTGCATCGTCATCCTCGCTCTCGGTGTGTGGACCTTCCGGAGCCTCGAACGACCTGTGCTGAAGGAGCTGTGATGTCGGCGGCGATCGAAGTGCAGGGTCTCGGAGTCCGGTTCCGCCGGAACCGGAGGGGCCGACGCAGTTTCAAGGACCTCTTCTCCGGTTCCTCGCGACGTTCGCGTCCCGGTGAGTTCTGGGCGCTCCGTGATGTGTCCTTCACTGTGCAACCGGGGGAATCGATCGGCGTGGTGGGACGCAACGGGCAGGGCAAATCCACGCTGCTCCGCCTGGTCGCCAAGGTTCTGCTCCCCGACGAGGGGACCGTCTCCGTGAACGGCGGCGTCGCCCCCCTGATCGAGATCACCGGCGGATTCGTGGGCGACCTCACCGTGCGTGAGAACGTGCGGCTGACGGCCGGCCTGCACGGGATGTCCCGCGACGAGGTATCCCGTCGCTACGACGACATCATCGCGTTCGCGGAGCTCGCCGGCTTCGAGGAGACGCCCTACAAGCACCTCTCGAACGGCATGAAGGTCCGGCTCGCGTTCTCCGTCGTGTCCCAGCTCGACGAACCGATCCTGCTGGTGGACGAGGTGCTCGCCGTCGGCGACAAGGCCTTCCGCGACAAGTGCTACAAGCGCATCGACGAGCTGCTGGCCGAGGGACGGACGCTGTTCTTCGTCAGCCACAACGAGCGCGATCTCCGACGGTTCTGCACCCGCGGACTCTACCTCGACAAGGGCGCGCTGGCGCTGGATGCGCCGATCGCCGAGGTGCTGGACCGCTACAACGCCGACTACGCGGTGTAGCGATCAGCGCTTCGACGAGCTGATCGACGGTCCGCTCAGAGACCCACCAGGCTCCGGAGGGCGGTGACGGACTTCCGTGCCGCATCCACGGCAGCGGGGACACCGGAATCGTTCGTGATCGCCGCCTGGAGTTGCGTGAGACGCTGGGCGTAATCCGTCACACCGTCGTACCACTTCGAGGCGATGGATGAAGGCGCCTGCGCATCCGACAGTCGCTGCGCGTCCTGCTGCAGCGTGTCGACGACGGGGAGGGCGTCCTGCCCGCTGGCGCCCGCGATGATGTCGAGCCCGCGGGGTGCGGAGTTCAGCCATCCGCTCACCTGTCCGCGGAACACCTCGACGGTGGGATCGGTCGCGGGCGGAGGAGTGAGGGCCGGTGTCGGCTCCGGCTCGGGAGCAGCGGTGGCTGTCGGCGTGGGCGTCGGTGTCGGCGTCGGTGTCGAC
>NZ_JBLVOH010000041.1:56228-59042 GCF_053543675.1 Microbacterium umsixpiens | reverse complement strand
CCGGGGGCAGCAAGAAGAGGGGAGAGGGTGGGGAGAAGGGGCGTGTAGACGGCGGAGGGCAGAACTATGAGGCATGCCGATGACAACTGTGCCTGTCCTCACCCAGCTCGTCCGATCGCGGGCAGATCTCTTTCTGAACGGGTGGACGGATCGGAGGATCGCCGCCGCGCTGCAGAGCGGAGTGCTGTTCAGCATCCGGCGAGGGTGGTTCATGGACGCCGCCGATCGGGAGTCTCTGCGGCCGGAACAGCAGCACCACGCGCACGTCATCGCTGTGGCCAGAGATGCGAGCGGTTCCGCGGTCATGTCCCATGCGTCGGCGGCCGTGCTGTGGGGACTGCCGCTGTACGCGATGCGCCTCGCCCGTGTCCATATGACCACTCCGTCGCCGCGGAGGATCTCGAGTGCGCCGGACGTGTTCCGTCATGTCGCGCCGCTCCCGATCTCCGACGTCACAGTGCGCAGCGGCATCCGGTGCACCACCTTGTCGCGCACGGTGTTCGATCTCATCCGCGCATTGACGCCGCCCGCGGCCGTGGCACTGGCGGACGCTGCGGAGCGGCAGATGGCGGAGCGGCAGTGGGAGTGGGACATGGATGCCGTCCTCTCTTGGCGTCGTGAACTTGCGGCCAGGTTGACCGCTGCCGGGGGAGCGCGGGGGATCCGTCAGGCGCGGTGGGTCGCGGACTTCGCCGACGGGCGGGCGCAGCTTCCCGGTGAGAGTGTGAGCCGGTTGCATCTGCACAGACTCGGCTTCGCCGCCCCGGACCTGCAGGTGCCGGTGGACGGGCCCGGCGGCACTCGCTACTTCGTGGACTTCGGGCTCGCCGATGTCCGCAGTTTCGGTGAGTTCGACGGCAAGACCAAATACCTCGACGAGGCTCTGCGCTCGGGGCGCACGCTCGAGCAGGTCCTGCTCGCGGAGAAGCAGCGCGAGGACTGGATCCGGGGTCGCACGCAGTGGCGTTTCGCCCGATGGGGGTCGGAGCACATCGGGTCGCCCGCCGCCCTCGCCGCGCGCCTCGCCACCTTCCACATCACTCCTCCCTGACCCTCGCCGCCCCATCGAGACGCCGACTGTACGGCCCGCCGCCGAGCGCACCGCGTATTCACGGCAACAACCCGTGCATTCGTCAACAACCCGTGCACTCGGCGAAGAGGAGAGGAGAGGAGGGGAGGGGAGGGAGGGAGAGGGAGGGAGGGAGGGGGATTTGGGGGAGAGGAGCGGGTGAGGTAGAGTTGTGGCAACCGAAGACCGCTGGTCATCAGGCGTGCGCAATCACGCAGGATCGAAGCTCTGCACAGCAGGGGCCCGCGCAGGACACGAACTTCTCAAAGCTCCGTGCGCTTGCGCCGGAGCTTTTTTCTGTGCAGGTGGTCCAGGTCGGCGCCCCACCACCGTGCGGCGCCTCGTACACACCAAGGAGTGACCATGGCGCAGAAGGATGCATCGGTCGCCGAGCTCACGAAGTCATTCGAGAACTCGAACGCCGTCCTGCTGACCGAGTACCGCGGTCTGACGGTTGCCCAGCTCAAGGAGCTGCGCAACAGCATCCGTCAGGACGCTGAGTACGCCGTGGTGAAGAACACGCTGACCAAGATCGCCGCCAACAAGGCTGGCATCTCCGCGCTGGACGACGACCTCAAGGGTCCGTCGGCTGTCGCGTTCGTGCACGGTGACTTCGTCGCCACCGCCAAGGCTCTGCGTGACTTCGCCAAGGCCAACCCGCTTCTCGTGATCAAGTCCGGCATCTTCGAGGGCAACGCCCTCACCGCGGACGAGGTCAACAAGTACGCCGCGCTCGAGAGCCGTGAGGTTCTGCTGGCGAAGGCTGCGGGCATGATGAAGGCGACGATGGGCAAGGCTGCCGCCACCATCGATGCTCTTCGCGAAAAGCTGGAGACCGCAGAGGCCGCGTAAGCGACCTGCGATCTCGTCTACAAACCCCATCTATCTAGGAGATACATCATGGCTAAGCTCACCACTGAGGAGCTGCTCGAGCAGTTCGCCGGCCTGACCCTCGTCGAGCTCAACGACTTCGTCAAGGCGTTCGAGGAGAAGTTCGAGGTCACCGCTGCTGCTCCCGTCGCCGTTGCCGGTGCTGCGGGTGGCGCAGGCGCCGCTGAGGCTGAGGAAGAGAAGGACTCCTTCGACGTCATCCTCGAGGCTGCTGGCGACAAGAAGATCCAGGTCATCAAGACCGTCCGCGAGCTCACCTCGCTGGGTCTCGGCGAGGCCAAGGCTGTCGTCGACGGTGCCCCGAAGGCTGTCCTTGAGGGCGCCAACAAGGAGACCGCCGAGAAGGCCAAGGCTGCTCTCGAAGAGGCAGGCGCCACGGTTACCCTCAAGTAATCGCGACGCTCACGCGTTTCTGATCGAAGGCCCCGGGTTCGCCCGGGGCCTTCGTGCGTCTCCGGCGCTTTCCGCGCAGGTCAGCGCGGCGGAGCGGTGGAGTTGCGCACCACGAGGGCGGATGCCGCCGCCACATGTTCGAGCGGAGCATCCGGCCTGTCGATCCGCTGCATCAGGAGGCGCACGGCCTCGTGTCCCTGTTCGCGGGGCGATTGCCCGATCGTGGTCAGGGCGAACATGTCGGCGTGCTGATGGTCATCGATGCCGACGACGCTGAGTTCGGTAGGCACCGCGATGCCCAGGCGACGCGCGGCGATGATCGCGCCGATGGCCGCCTCGTCGCACACTCCGACGATCGCGGTCGGGCGGTTCCGACGGTCGCCGAGCAGACCGGCCGTCGCCGCGTAGCCGCCCGGCATGGTGGGAGTGGCGCCCGCGACCCGCGCGTGCTCGGTGAGCCC
>NZ_JBLVOH010000041.1:53961-56208 GCF_053543675.1 Microbacterium umsixpiens | reverse complement strand
CCCCGCCGCGATAGCCGTCGAGTCGCCGGGCGTCGCCGAGGCTCAGCGCTTTCCCGTCGGACGCGCCGCCGACGAAGGCGATATCGGTGTGACCGAGTTCGATGAGATGCTCGGTGGCGATGCGGGCTGCGGCGGCGTCGTCGATGGAGACGGCAGTGGATCCTTCGCTGTACGGCCCCACGCTCACCAGCGGACGCCCGGTGAGCTGCAGGCGTTCGAGCTCGCGGGCGCTGGGCTGGATGTCCACGGCGATGATGCCGTCGAATCGTCGCCCGGGAAGCACGTTCTCGAACAGTCGATCTCGCATCTGCGAACCCTCGGGCACGCCGTAGAGCGCGAGGTCGTAGTCGAGCGTCAACAGAGATTCCTGGATGCCCGCCAGCAGTTCGGCGAAGAACCAGCGGTCCACGGGCGGCATCACGACGCCGACCGTCTGCGTGCGACCGGTGGCCAGGCTCGTCGCGGAGGAGTGCGCGACATACGACAGCTCGCGCGCCGCATCCGTGACGCGGGTACGGGTGTCCTCTGAGACATAACCGCGCCCGCTCAGCGCACGGCTCGCGGTGGCCTTCGACACCCCGGCACGCGCAGCGACGTCCGCGATCGTGCTCATCGGTCCTCCTCGACCTGATCACGCGGTTGCGTGGGTGGCGGCGCGGTCGCCGCGCCGGGTGACAGCGTAGTCCTCGAAGCGCTCAAAAGGAACCGGTTCCACACTGTGCGCGAGGGAGCGCTCCCATCGACGGCATCGATCTGAGTCGAATGGTTGTGAGCTTGTGACCCTTCCGTGTTGTGCCGGGATATCGATCGCCAGTAGGTTGGCCTGGAATCGGTTCCCTACCGGTGCCGCGGGGTGGCATCGCATCAGGTGGGACCCTGTACTCGAAGAGGAGAATTCACATGGCTCTGTCACAGCGTTCCCGGCGTTACGCGCCGCTCGCCCTGCTGGGGGTCGCGGGCATCGCGCTCGCCGGATGCGGGGCTCCCGGTGGGACCTCCGGAGGCGGCGGTGGTGGCGGCGGAGACAACACCGTCACGATCTACGGCACGATCGTCGAGGGCGAAGCAGAACTCCTCGCGGAATCCTGGGCGGATTTCGAGAAGGAGAACGACATCGAGATCAAATACGAGGGCAGCCAGGACTTCGAGACGCAGCTCGGCACCCGCGCACAGGGCGGCAACCCGCCGGACATCGCGATCTTCCCGCAGCCCGGCCTGTTCGCGGACTACGCGTCGCGCGACCTGCTGAAGCCTGCTCCGGAGGCGGTCAAGAAGAACGCCGAGGAGTACTGGACGCAGGGTTGGGTCGACTTCGGCACCTACGACGGCACCTTCTACGGCGCACCGCTGATGGCGAGCGTCAAGGGCTGGGTCTGGTATTCGCCGACCAAGTTCGCCGAGTGGGGTGTCGAGGAGCCGACCAGCTGGGACGAACTGCTGACACTGACGCAGACCATCAAGGACAAGAGCGGCGCCGCCCCGTGGTGCGCCGGCTTCGAGTCCGGTGTCGCGACCGGCTGGCCGGGTACCGACTGGATCGAAGACCTCGTGCTCCGCAACGCGGGCCCCGACGTCTACGACCAGTGGGTCAAGAACGAGATCCCCTTCACCGACCCGCAGATCAAGGAGGCGTTCGACGCCACGGGTGAGATCCTGCTGAACCCGGAGTACGTCAACGCCGGCTTCGGCGACGTGCGTTCGATCAACTCCACCGCATTCGGTGACGTGGCCGCGAAGGTCGCGAGCGGCGAGTGTGGGCTGACCCACCAGGCCTCGTTCCTGTCGGGCTTCTACCCCGAGGGAACGAACTTCGCCGAGGACGGCGATGTCTGGGCGTTCCTGACGCCGAGCCCGAACCCGGACGAGACGCTCATCACCGGTGGTGGCGAGATCGTCGGTGCATTCAGCGACTCCGAGGCGACGCAGAAGGTGCTCGAGTACCTGTCCAGCCCTGAGTGGGCCAACAGCCGTCTCGCCCTGGGTGGCGTGACGTCGGCCAACAAGGGTGTCGACCTCGACGTGGTCGAGGACCCGATCCTGCAGGAGTCGATCAAGCTCCTCCAGGACGACTCGGTGACGTTCCGCTTCGACGGTTCGGACCAGATGCCCGGTGCTGTCGGCTCCGGAACCTTCTGGAAGGGCATGGTCGCCTGGATCAACGGGACCTCCACCGATGAGGTGCTGACCCAGATCGAGACCGGCTGGCCTTCCAGCTGATCGGATGAGGAGGGGCCCCCCCCCCGGCGG
>NZ_JBLVOH010000041.1:40955-53941 GCF_053543675.1 Microbacterium umsixpiens | reverse complement strand
TGAACGCGACTGTGTTCTTCCAATGGATCGGGACACTCCCGCCGATCCTCCAGGCGCTCGCCGTGGTCATCGCGTTCGCGGTGGTCGTGGTGGTGATCCTGCTGCTCGTCGACATCGCCCCGCGCAAGGGCGCTCTCTACACCGGCATCCGCCTCGCGATGTGCCTGCTCATCCCGCTCGCGGTGATGTGGTTCTTCAACTCCTATTACTGGGCGATGGGAGTCGCGGTCGCCGTCGGTGCACTGTTCTTCTTCCTGGACTACCGGTCCCGCGACGGCGCGGGCTACCTGATCCAGCTCGTGGCCTTCATGGCCCCGGCGATGCTGCTGCTCCTCGCCGGCCTCATCCTGCCGTCGATCCAGACCGTCTATGCGTCGTTCTGGAACTCGACGGGCAGCGACTTCGTCGGGTTCTCCAACTATCTCTGGATCTTCACGCAGTCGGACGGCGTGACCTCGGTGATCAACACGATCGTGTGGGTGCTGCTCGTCCCGACGCTCTCCACGATGATCGGCCTCGGGTACGCGGTGTTCATCGATCGGACCCGCGGCGAGAAGATCTACAAGTTGCTGGTGTTCATGCCGATGGCGATCTCGTTCGTCGGTGCCAGCATCATCTGGCGCTTCGTGTACGCCTACCGTGGCCCGGAGTTCGAGCAGATCGGTCTGCTCAACCAGATCCTGGTCTGGTTCGGCGGCGAGCCGCAGCAGTTCCTGCTGAACAGTCCGTGGAACAACCTGGCGCTCATCGTGGTGCTGATCTGGGTGCAGACCGGTTTCGCGATGGTCGTGCTCTCGGCGTCGATCAAGGGCGTGCCGGCTGAGCTGCTGGAAGCGGCGGAACTCGACGGTGCGAATGCCTGGGAGCGTTTCAAGTCGGTGACGATCCCGTCGATCCGTCCGGCGCTCATCGTCGTGCTGACCACGATCTCGATCGCCTCTCTGAAGGTGTTCGACATCGTCCGCACGATGACCGGCGGAAACTACGGCACGTCGGTGCTGGCGAATGAGATGTACACCCAGTTCTCGAAGTTCGAGGCGGGTCGCAGCGCTGCGCTCTCCGTCATCCTGTTCATCCTGGTGCTGCCGATCGTCATCTACAACGCACGCCAGATCAAGAAGCAGCGGGAGATCCGATGACCGACACCGTGAAGACAGACACCGGCGACAGCACGCGGGCCATCACGACCGCGGGCCGGTTCGAGGCTTCGGCCGGTCGCACACGCAAGCGTCTCAGCCGGCCCTGGGCGAGCGTCGCCGCTATCATCATCGCCGTCGTGTGGACCGTTCCGACGCTCGGCCTCTTCATCTCGTCGTTCCGCGACCGGGAAGCGATCGAGACCACCGGTTGGTGGACGGTCTTCACCGACCCGAGGCTGACGCTCGACAACTACGCGGCGGTGCTGCAGTCCGGCACCACGCAGTTGACGATCCTGGAATCCTTCTTCAACTCGATCGTCATCACGATCCCGGCGACGCTCATCCCGCTGATGATCGCGGCGATGGCGGCGTATGCGTTCTCGTGGATCGAGTTCAAGGGTCGCAACGCGCTGTTCATCTTCGTGTTCGCGCTGCAGATCGTTCCCATCCAGATGGCTCTGGTGCCTCTCCTGTCATCGTTCTCCCGAGGGATCAACCTGTTCGGTGTGCAGGTGACGGAGGGGCTCGATGTCGCCGGCGGCTATGCGCAGGTGTGGATCGCCCACACGATGTTCGCGCTGCCGCTCGCGATCTACCTGCTGCACAACTTCATGTCGGAGATCCCCGGCGAGATCATCGAGGCCGCGCGCGTCGACGGCGCGTCCCGCGGACAGATCTTCTTCCGCGTGGTGCTTCCGCTCACGATGCCGGCGATCGCGTCCGTGGCGATCTTCCAGTTCCTCTGGGTCTGGAACGATCTGCTCGTGGCGCTCGTGTTCGCCGACGGTGCCGCCTCTCCGATCACGAAGGTGCTCGCCGAGATCACCGGTCGCGGTGAAGGCTGGTACCTGCTGACGGCCGGCGCATTCGTGTCGATCATCGTGCCGCTCATCGTGTTCTTCGCGCTGCAGCGGTACTTCGTACGCGGCCTGCTGGCGGGGTCGACGAAGGGCTGACGCTTCGGAAGACACAGGGGGCCCCTTTCGTGAGAACGGATGCCGCGGGTGGGCGAAACACAGCCCCGCCCGCGGCATCCGCGCGTCTACCCTGAAGTCATGAAGTACGCAGACTCGATCGTCGACCTCGTCGGCGACACGCCCCTCGTGAAGCTCACTCACGTCACCGAGGGCGTCGCGTGCACGGTGCTCGTGAAGCTCGAGTACCTGAACCCGGGCGGGTCGTCGAAGGATCGCATCGCCGCGCGCATCATCGATGCTGCCGAGGCCTCCGGCGACCTGAAGCCCGGCGGCACGATCGTCGAACCCACCAGCGGCAACACCGGAGTGGGCCTGGCACTCGTCGCCCAGCAGCGCGGCTACAAGTGCGTGTTCGTGCTGCCCGACAAGGTGGGCGACGACAAGATCGACGTGCTGCGGGCCTACGGCGCGGAGGTCGTGGTGACGCCCACGTCGGTCGCGCCGGAAAGCCCGGAGTCGTACTACAGCGTCAGCGACCGACTCGCCCGTGAGATCCCCGGCGCGTTCAAGCCGAACCAGTACGAGAACCCCAACGGTCCGCGCAGCCACTACGAGACCACAGGGCCGGAGATCTGGCGCGACACCGAGGGGCAGGTCACGCACTTCGTGGCCGGCGTCGGCACGGGCGGCACGATCACGGGGACCGGGCGCTACCTCCGCGAGGTGTCGGAGGGGCAGGTGCGCATCGTCGGCGTCGATCCCGAGGGCAGCGTCTACAGCGGCGGCACCGGTCGTCCCTACCTCGTCGAGGGCGTCGGGGAGGATATCTGGCCGGGCGCCTACGACCCGACCGTTCCGCACGAGATCGTGGCGGTGGGCGACGCGGACTCGTTCGCGATGACGAGGCGGCTCGCCCGCGAGGAGGGGATCCTCGTCGGCGGATCGAGCGGCATGGCCGTCGTCGGCGCCCTGCGCGTCGCGCGCGAACTGCCCGCAGATGCCGTGATGGTCGTCCTCCTGCCGGACGGCGGTCGCGGCTATCTCGGCAAGATCTTCAATGACGGATGGATGCGCTCCTACGGGTTCAGCGACGTGGAAGAGGGGGAGACCGTCGCCGACGTGCTCGCCGCGCGGCCATCGCGCCAGGGCGAGGGCATCCCCGACCTCGTGCACGCGCATCCGACCGACACGGTTCTTGAGGCCATCGGGATGATGACGCACTACGACGTCTCGCAGCTGGTCGTCCTCAGCGCCGAACCGCCCGTCATGATGGGCGAAGTCGTCGGCACTGTCGACGAGAAGGGGCTGCTCGACCTGCTGTTCCGCGGCGAGGCGAGTGCGACCGATGCCGTCGGAGCGCACGTGGGGGAGCGGCTCCCGCTCATCGGCATCCACGCCTCCGTCGCCCAGGCGAAGACGGCGCTCGCCGACGCCGATGCCCTGCTGGTCACGGAAGACGGCAAGCCGCACACGGTGCTGACGCGACAGGATCTGCTCGGGTACCTCTCCCGCTGAGCGCTCCGACGGCGGATGACCCCGGGCGTAACGGGAGGGCCTCCGCTGCGGGGGCGGTCGTAGGCTGAGGGCATGTCCGACCACGCCTTCGCCACTCGCGCCATCCATGCAGGACAAGCTCCCGACCCGACGACGGGGGCGATCATCCCGCCGATCTACCAGTCCTCCACGCACGTGCAGGACGGCATCGGCGGCTTCCGCGAGGGCTACGAGTACAACCGTGCCGGCAACCCCACGCGGTCGTCGCTCGAGACGCAGCTGGCCGCGCTCGAAGGTGGCGCGAGCGCACTCTCCTTCGCCTCGGGTCTTGCCGCCGAAGACGCTCTGCTGCGCGGCATCCTGAAGCCGGGCGATCACGTGCTGCTCGGCAACGACGTGTACGGCGGCACGTACCGACTGCTCACCAAGGTGCTCTCGCCGTGGGGAATCGACACGACGACGGTCGAGCTCTCGGATGTGGATGTGCTCCGCGCCGCGATCCGCCCCGAGACGAAGATCGTGTGGCTCGAGACGCCGAGCAACCCGCTGCTGAAGATCGTCGACATCGCCCTGATCGCCGAGGTCGCACACGAGTCCGGTGCGATCGTGGTCGTGGACAACACCTTCGCCTCGCCCGCGCTGCAGCAGCCGCTCGCGCTCGGCGCCGACCTGGTCGTGCACTCCACGACGAAGTACCTCGGCGGTCACTCGGACGTGCTCGGGGGCGCGGTCGTGTTCAGCGACGACCGCTACTTCGATCAGGTGAAGTTCCAGCAGTTCGCGGTCGGTGCCGTCTCCGCGCCCCTGGACGCGTGGCTCACCACGCGGGGTATCAAGACGCTCGCGCTGCGGATGCGGCAGCACTCCGAGAACGCGCAGGCGATCGCGGAGTGGGCGGCAGCGCGCCCCGAGTTCGCGCAGGTGTACTACCCCGGACTCGCGGCACACCCCGGTCACGAGATCGCCGCTTCGCAGATGAGCGCCTTCGGCGGGATGCTCTCGCTCGGACTCGCCGCGGGTGCCGATGCCGCACGGGCATTTGCCGAGAGCACCTCGCTGTTCCAGCTGGCCGAGTCGCTGGGCGGCGTGGAATCCCTCATCGGGTACCCGCCGGACATGACGCACGCGTCGGTGCGCGGCACCGAGCTCGCCGTCCCCGAGAACGTCGTGCGACTCTCGGTCGGGATCGAGGACATCGGCGACCTGTTCGCCGACCTCGAGCAGGGTCTGGAGCGCATCGCGCGCTGACCTCCCGCCCGGAGCCATCGCGGGGGTGGGGTCGGGTCGGCGGTAGCATGGGTTCTTCCCCTGGCGAATCGATTCGACCACGCACCCCGAACACTGGAAGGACGTCGTGTCCGACGCTCCCCGCACTGACTCCATCCCCACCGCGCGACCCGACGGGTCGGACGCCGTTCCGGCCGCAGAGCCCGAGCGCACCGCCACCGGCAGCATCCGCACCTCCACCGCCACCGGCGCCATCCGCACCCTCGGCGCGAACCCGGCGACGGCGCCCATCATGCTGCACCCCGGGGATGCGATCTCCCTCGGTCGCCGGACGCTGTACATCATCCTGCTCGGCGCGCTCACGGCGCTCGGGCCGTTCACGATCGACCTCTACCTCCCCGCCTTCCCGGTGCTGGAGGAAGACTTCCAGACCACGGCTGCGGCGATCCAGCTGACCCTCACCGGCACGATGATCGGCTTCGCCCTCGGGCAGCTCGTCGTCGGTCCGCTCAGCGACAAGGTCGGCCGCCGGGTGCCGCTGATCGCGGTCACCGCCCTGCACGTGCTCGCCAGCGTCGGAGCGGCCTTCGCTCCGGACCTCGGCCTGCTCAGCGCCGCGCGCGTCCTCATGGGCGTGGGAGCCGCGGCCGGTGGCGTCGTGGCCATGGCCATCGTGCGCGACCTGTTCGGCGGACGCCGCCTGGTCGTCATGCTCTCGCGTCTCGCGCTGGTATCGGGCGTGGCCCCGGTCATCGCGCCCCTGATCGGTTCGTGGCTCCTGACCCTCATGCCCTGGCGGGGGATCTTCGTCGTCCTCGCCGCCTACGGCATCGTGATGCTGGCCTCGGCGATCCTGTTCATCCCGGAGACGCTGCCCGTCGCCCGCCGACAGGACCGCGGTGGCGCGACGATGCTGCAGCGCTATCGCTCGGTGCTCTCGGATCGGGTGTTCCTCGGTGTGCTGGTGATCGGTGGCATGACCTTCTCGGGCCTGTTCTCCTACCTCTCGGCTTCGCCGTTCCTGTTCCAGGTGACGCACGGACTCGATGCGCAGCAATACGGCCTGCTCTTCGCCGTGAACTCGCTCGGCGTCGTCGCGGGCGTCCAGACCGCGTCTCGTCTCGCCGCCCGGTTCGGACCGCAGTGGGTCATGGCCTACTCCACCGCCGTGCTGCTGCTCGCCGGCGTCGCGATCATCGTCACAGATCAGCTCGGTCTCGGGCTCTGGGGAACGGTCATCCCGCTCTTCGTGTTCATGACCGCCTGCGGTTTCACGTTCCCCAACGTGCAGGTGCTGGCGTTGGACCGCCACGGGAAGGCGGCCGGCACCGCGGCCTCCATCATCGGCGCGACGAACTTCGGTGTCGCCGGGCTCATCTCACCGGTCGTCGGATGGCTCTCCCACGACGCCGGGATCACCGCGACCACCATGGCCTCGGTCATGGTCGGCTGCGCCGCCATCGGCATCCTCTCGCTCTGGTTCGTCGTACGTCCGCGGACCGTCGGGATGCTCAATCCCTGATCGGCAGGGCCTCGTCCCGCAGAATAGGACGATGGACAGGCGGATGCTGCTGTGGTGGGGAGTGGGCCTCCTCGCGCTCGCGACGGTGCTCGGTGCCCTGGTGGTGTTCGTGTATCCGGAGACGCCCGGCTTCGACCACTGGTGGAACGAGACGGTCGCCGGCATCCGGGGTGACTGGCTGCTGCAGTTCGCGCTGGTCATGGACTGGATCGGCGGCGGCTGGGTGGCGATCCTCGGGGTGCCGCTGCTGGCGATCCTCGTGCTCGTGCTCGCACGACGCTGGCGTGGTGCGGTCTTCGCGGCCGTGTGCTTCGCCGCGAGCGCCGGTGCGGTGCAGCTGCTCAAACAGCTCTTCGGAAGAGCGCGCCCGGAAGACATGCTGGTGGTGAGCGACTACGGCTCGTTCCCGTCGGGCCACACCGCGAACGCGGCGACGATCGCGCTCGTGGTCTGGGTGCTCTTCCCGCGGGTCTGGACCGCGATCCTCGGTGTGCTGTGGGTGCTGGCGATGGCGCTCTCGCGCACCTTCCTGTCGGTGCACTGGGCCACCGACACACTCGGCGGTGCGCTCGTCGGCGCCGGCGTCGTGCTCGTGCTGGCGGCCTGGCTGCTGCCGTGGGTGCAGCAGAAGAAGTCCGAGGTCGAGGCGCCGATAGGCTGAACCGGACCGTTCAGTCAGAGGAGCCTTCGTGTCGCGCATCCGTCCCTACCGCCCCACCGATCGTGCCGCGCTGTACGAGATCTGCATGCGGACCGCCGACGCGGGCGGGGATGCGACCGGCATCCTCTCCGACGACTCGCTGTGGGGCGACCTGTTCGCCGTTCCCTATGCCGAGCGGCATCCCGACCTCGCCTGGGTGGTCGAGAGCGACGACGAGCGCACCATCGGGTACATCGTGGCGACGGACGACACCGACGCGTTCTACGCCTGGTTCCGCGACGAGTGGTGGCCCGGGCAGCAGGAGCGATACCCCCGGTCTGCGGAGCCCGCGACCCGGGAGGAGCGGATGGTCGAGTACGGCTACGAGCGAGCCCCTGGCATCGAGCCGAACGCCGCCGAGTACCCCGCCCATCTGCACATCGATCTGCTCCCCGAGACGCAGGGGCAGGGGCTCGGGCGCGGCCTCATGGAGACCCTGTTCGCTGAGCTGACCCGCCGCGGGGTGCGCGGGCTGCACCTGGGGATCGACCCGAACAACGCCGGAGCGGCCGCGTTCTACGAGCGGCTCGGGATGACGCGGCGCCCGGCGGCGCCCGGTGGGCAGATCTACGGCGTGCGCTTCGACGGCTGAATGAGCGGGGGCGGATCCCCGGTACTCGCTCCTCCCCGAATCCCCGTACTGGAGAGAAACGCACGAAGGGCCCCCGCTGGCGCGGAGGCCCTTCTTGCTTTTCTGGCGGTGACGGCGGGATTCGAACCCGCGGTTGCTTGCACAACACACGCTTTCCAAGCGTGCTCCTTCGGCCGCTCGGACACGTCACCAGGAACAACCTGTCCATCCTATCCGATCGGGGGAGGGTGGCGTGACAGAGCCGTCGCGCGCAGCTGTGGGCGGATCCTCGTCGTGCTGTGGGCAGAATATTGCATGTCACACGTCAGCTGTATAGCCTCAGATGAGGACAGATCGTTTTCGATCAAGGTCCATGTCTTCTGGGGGGAACATGCAGGACAGCGCGACCACGGCATCACGGCCAAGCCACCGCACGGCCACTGCTTTCGAGCAGTACGTCAGCGGAAGGCGGGGAATCGTCGAGGGCGCCGTGTTCTTCCTCGAATCCGGAGACCACATCGAGGAGGTGCTGCGCGCGGCGGAGCCCTGCGACATCGTGATCGCCCCTGTGCGACATGCCGATCCGCGGACCATCGCGTACGACGGTTCCTTCCTCGAACCCGGCGATGAGATCACCCTCGGCGGGCGCCACACCTTCGAACTGCAGGACTACGTCGCTGTTCCCTTCACCACCTTCGCCGGTCCGACCGTCGTCCGGCAGTTCTCGGCAGTGGGGATCGCCGCCTTCCTGAGCGATGCCGACACGGCGCGGAACTCCGGCGTCTTCGTGGGTCAGCTCCTGAACACGGAAGTGCTGTTGGATTCCTGGGCCTCCTCTCTCGCGGCGGACCTCATCGGCGACTCACTCGGTCGGGTCCACGTCACGCGTCATGGGGAGTATCGAGACGGGCCTGACGGGCTTCTGCTCGGGAGCGTGGGCGATGAACGGGCCGATATCGAGGCGACGGCCGCGGCGGGAACAGGGCGAGGGCGCTCGTTTGCCGAGGTCGTCGACCCTCGCGTCCTCGAGGCGGACCTCGACGACCGCCCGTGGTTCGGGCGGTATCTGGCGGCTCTCGATCTGATGCGAGGGTGGGAGGGCGCACCGCCTCGTCCTGCCATCTCCGGATTCGGCCGCCACCTTGTCGCGGTGCTCGACGAGGGTGGGGCATATCCCTCGATACTGGCTGCCGATGCACCCTTCCTCGTTACAGGGGACGGCGAGGAGTACATCCTGGTTGATCGAGTGAGCCACAGACGTCTCCGACTCGGAGTCGATTCCGCGAGGGCTGCGGAATGCCTGATCGCGACCTCGGAGGAGTCTGAGGCGACGGCCCTGCTCGCCACCGAACTCGGCACGCGGGTGAACAGGGTCGCTCCGCTGATGCGTGCGCTGCAGGACAGGTTCGCGGCGACGGGATTCGACGTCACCGGCTACCGGCGGCACGGGTCATGACGCGCGACGAAGAAGGGCCGGTCGATATCGAACGCGTCGGAGCCCGGGCACTGCGTGAATGGATCACCGGAGTGCGCGATCAGCACACGCGGGTGTACCTCGTGGATGTCGGAGCCTCGGCACGGAACCTGGACGCGGTGACCAGTAAGGACGACGTCATGCTGTTGCCGACAGGAAGCGATCCGTACAGAGGACCTGCCACGGCCGTCCATTACAACGGCGCACTGCGCGACCTCGGAGACGAGCTGTTCTTCGGAGAACGTGGAGTCGAACTCCAGGACTATTCGGCTGCCGAGTTCGTTCAGATCGTCGGCCCCACTGCGGTGTGCTTCTTCGATGAGTCGAGCTGGCGCGCCTTCCTCGATGACGCTGAACTCGCCCGACGGACGGGCATCTTTCCCTCGACTCTGCTCGACCCCCGGATTCTTCTCGCGGACCGCAGAGCGCTTGCCGACCCCCGCGGACTGGAGACTCCGAGCGCCATCCGCTTGAGTTCCGATGGCAGAGTGAGCATCGGTGTGCGCGGCGCCGACATCGGCAATGTCGATGACCTGCCGGCGGTGCTCACGATCCCGCTTCCGGGTGTCGCCGCGTGGGACGACATCGCGCCCAGAGATGTGCTCCTCGCCGACCTCGCGAATCGGGAGTGGATCGGTCGATACCTCCAGGCGACGGATCTCATGAAGATGCTCCGGCTTGCCAACGGTGCGGCGAGAATCACGGGATTCGGCTGGTGCCTGGTCGACGACAACCTCTCCGATGCCGAACCGCCCATCCGCGATCCATTCCTGCTCGAGACGGCAGACGGTTTCCTACTGGCCGACCCCACCACACTGCGTCGCCAGCTGCTGTCGCCCATGACTGCCACGGTGGTCGCCGTCGCCCAGACTTCCAGCACGCTCGCCCTCGCGGCTGAGCGGGTGGCGCGAAAACTCGGCATCTCTGTCTCGGAAGCGGAGACCCTGTGCCGTGCAGCCCTCGCAGCTCTCGGCATCCACTCCGGCAGACGCGCTGCCGCCGCACCACGCCCCACGGGAGTCGACGCATGACCGACCCGCACGCGCTGTGGACCTCGATGCTCCCGGCCGACGTCACCTTCGCGCCTGACCGAGTGGCCGTCGGCGCGTCAGGAAACCGCATCGAGTTCGCTGACGGATCCACGCGCCTCTGTGCGACGAGCGGGCTGTGGAATGTCCCCCTCGGCTTCGGCAACGCTGCGGTGACCGAAGCGGTGAGCAGAGCGACACATGATGCCTCGTACCTGTCCCTGTTCAGAGCGCCGCACAGGTATGCGGAAATCGCGGCGGAGGCTCTCATCGAACTGGCGAAACCGAGCAGATACCGCCGTGTCATCTTCTCGACGTCGGGCGGGGCAGCGAACGATGCCGCCGTGAAGCTGGCGCGACAGTACTGGGTGCAGAAGGGCTCCGGGTCCCGATCGCTCGTCGTCGGACTGAAGGGTAGCTATCACGGCACCATGTACGGCAGCCATGCACTGAGTGGCGATGAACTCCACCAAGCGGTCTATTCGGTCGATCGCAGATCGGTGAGGCACGTGTCGCACAGCGATGACGGGGAGGAGCTGGCGACACTGCTCTCACGCGAAGGGTCGCGGGTGGCCTCGGTCGTCGTCGAGCCCGTCCTGGGCAGCGGCGCGTACGCGCTCTCAGATGCCTTCGTGCACCGTCTTCTCGCTTTGAGGGAGGAGTACGGGTTTCTGATCGTCGCTGATGAGGTCGCGACGGGATTCGGCCGCACCGGGACGATGTTCGCTACCGACCGCTGGGCGGCCGCACCCGACGTCCTCATCCTCTCGAAAGCACTGACGAACGGCGCGATGGGCGCCGCAGCACTCCTTGTCGGGCACCGTGTGGCCTCCGAGTTCGTCCGAGGAGGCTGGACGTTCATCCACGGAGAGACGCAGGCGGGGACACCAGGGTGTTCGGCGGCGATCGTCGCCGTCATCGAGGAGCTGCACCGCATCGACGTGGAATCGGTGACCATGTCACTGGCAGACGAGTTGTCACAGCTCACGACACGATTGGTGTCGGACGGCATCGTCACCGGGGTCACGGGACGCGGCTGCTTTCTCGGGCTGGAACTCTGCGACCAGGATGGGAATCCGCTCTCCGGCCCCGAGGTTCTTCGCGTCGTCTCCGCGGTCGCAGCGAACGGCGTCCTTGTGCAGCCGGGGCCGAGCTCCATCGAACTGATTCCGGCGTACGGGTTCACTCCCGGGGAACTCGTGGAAATGGATACGGCGGTGCGTGCGGGTGTGGCGCAGTCACGGGAGACCTCCGCATGAATAGAGGCTTTGCGGGGCGCGTTCCCACGCTATGGCACGGAAGCGGGATCGCACGGGAGACGGTGGGGCGCCTCACGGCGGGACGGGAGACCTTGGTGATCGCTGATGCGGCCGTCACGGTTCCCTTCCTGGACGACTGCAACGCCAGGATGATCGACATCGACGCACTCGCCTCAGACGTCACGACGGTGGTAGCTATCGCGCGCGAGATCGTTCGCCGCCCTCCACGCGTCATCGTGGCAGTCGGTGGAGGGAGCGTACTCGACGCCAGCAAGCTCGCCGCGCTCGCGCTCGCCCAGGGGCGGGTGTTCGACTACGCCGTCGAACATGCGTCGAGGGCGCCACTGACATTCCTGCCCGATGCTCCGCCGCCCGTCGACATCGTCACCATGCCGACTACGCTCGGCACCTCGTCGGAGACGAACAGTGTCGCCATCCTCAGAAACGAACACGGCAATCGCCTCATCGTCGGGCGCTCCCTGAGGCCGCGTCACGCCATCATCGATCCCTGCAATTCGGTCACCCTCCGGCCGACTTCGGTCAGGGAGGGAGCGTTGGAGGCGTTCCTTCGCCTGGCAGGGGCGTCGACGAGTCCGGGAAGGAGTGCGAGGGCGAAAAGCGACGCCGTCACGCTCGGTAGGGCACTCCTCGAGACCGCCGCTCGTCACTCGGGTTCCCCCACGGGAAGGTTGCGCGTCGCGCGTCTGAGCGCAGCGACCCAGCGCACCGCAGCGCTCAAGAGCCCCGACCCCTACGGCGCCCGTCATTGGTACCTGGCGAACGAAGTCGCGTTCGTGCTCGGGGTTCGCAAGATGGTCGCAACGGCTGGCATCATCGCTGCCGTGTGGCGGCGAATCTGCTCGGGTGAGTCACGCTGGGGGGATCGTGAGAGCCTCCAGGATTTCTGGGCCGGGGTCACCGCCGGGACCGGGTTGCCTCTCGATCCGCCCGCCGGCGCGGCTGCGCTCGTCGACGGGTGGGGAATCCCGTGCCCGGCGAAGCCGACGGCTGACGAGATCGGTCGCATCTCCACGGCCACCGAGAAAGCGTGGGGGCATCGCCAACCGATGCTTCGCGGACTTCTCGCGGCGGACTTCCGTGATGTGCTCCGCGATTCGTGCTGGAACGCTCAGCCCGTTGGCACCCCCATGCCAACCTCTCACGTTCGACATGAAGGAGGTGAATTCAATGAACAACGGTGTTGAAAGGCAGATCTGCTTTCAAGAACTCGACGAAATGGAAGCCCCCAGCTGGGAGAGCTTCTATGAGGGCGCGATCGGCGCACTGATACTCATCGGAATCGGCGCAGCCGCAGCGACGTGATCTCGTCGACCCGATGAGGGTGACGAAACGAAAGGAGGAAATATGCAGGCCACGATGCCGAAGCTCGAGTTCACCGAACTCGAGGCCATGGAAGCGCTGAACGACGGCGAGGACTTCCTGCGGGGATTCGCCGCGGGCGTCATCATCGGGATTCTCGCGCTGACGTAGTAGTCGTATCCGACTACCGATTGAGGAGGTACCAAATGCTGACGAGATCGCTGGAATTCCAGGAACTCGAACAGATCGACGCACCACTCGAATGGTGGGAGCACGCGGGCTACATCATCGCCATCATCGGCGGTGCGGCAGCGATCGCAACCTGACCGAGGGGT
>NZ_JBLVOH010000041.1:28146-40935 GCF_053543675.1 Microbacterium umsixpiens | reverse complement strand
CACTCCACTGCTCACGCTGAGAGGCCATCGAATGCCAGGACTGATCACTGAAGCCATGCAGGCGCGACTCGACCTGGTCGGGGCGCGTCCCCGGGAACAAGACCTGTACGAAGGGGAGGGCACCGACTTCTATGAGCGACTCGTCGGCCCCGACCGTGCCGAGATTCGAGAGATGCTGGCACTCGCGAGAGATGCCGCGGGGCCTGTACTCGATCTCGCCGCGGGAAGCGGGAGAGTGACGATCCCGCTGGTGAGATCCGGCAAGCGAGTCACCGCCATCGACCTTTCGGACGACATGCTCGCCCACCTGCGACGCGCCTTGCCGGAGCGGTCGGCCGTCGAGTGCATAGTCGCGGACATGCGTCACTTCTCGCTGGAGGCCCGGTACGAGCTCGTCATCATCGGCGCGACGTCCATCACCTTGCTCGATCACGAAGGAAGGTCGCTTCTCTACGCGAACGTGCGGCGTCACCTCGCGCCCGGCGGCGTCTTCGCCTTCACCGTCGCCGCAGGTGCGTCTGCGCAGAGTCTCGCCGTGCCGACAGAGCGTGAGATCAGAGTCCCCGGTAGAGGCCAAGACGACATCTATCTCTTCTCCCAGCAGGTGGAAGCGGACGGCGCGGCGCGGGTGGTCAATTGGGTCCGTGCCTCAGACGTGACCCCTGGCGGCGAAGTCACCGTTCTCACCAGCCGATTGCAGCTGCTCAGCCACGAGGTTCTCGCGAGAGAACTCGTCGAAGCCGGCTTCCACGAACCTGCCGTATCTCCTGTTCGAACGCACCTCGGAGCGGAGATCCTCCTTCTCAAGACGTCGTGGGCGGGGGCCTGGGGAATGGCGGATGGCGATGTTTCCGACTAGTTCCCTTCGGAGGAGAAAGAGCTCCGCACCAGCACCGCTCACTGCAGACACGTGTCCGCTTCTGTCGACCGGAGTCACGTTCGTGGGAGTCGGCGATGAATCGACGGGGATAGCAGTGCTGCACGGCGTGCCTTCATCCAGGGTTTCGCGGCCGGTCGTCGACCTGCTGTCGGCGATGGACGGCACGACCTCGCTTCACGATCTGCATCTGCGCTTCGCCGCATCCGAATCCTCCGAGAGCTTCCTCCAGCTGGTCCAGCGTTTCCGCGCCACGGGGCTGCTCGAGGGCGACACCAAGCTGCCGCCCGGTCGGCTGACCTATCGGCCCCCGTTCACGCTGCAGATCGCAACCCTTCGTGCGGCCGCCATCTTCGGTCGACTGCACCGTCTGATCGCGCCCCTCCCACGCCGGGCGATCCTGGTATCCGTTGCGGCCGTGCTCAGCCTGGGGTTCGTGGCGGCCATCCTTCAGGCGAGAGAGCTGCTGAACGTCGTCACCACGCCCATGCCTTTGGGGGCGATCGTGGTTCTCGTCGCCGTCCTCGCGTGCCTCACCCTGCTCCATGAGAGCGCACACGGCCTCACACTCACGCGCTACGGCGGCAGGCCCCGGCGCGCCGGCGTCATGCTCTTCTATCTCGCTCCCGCCTTTTTCGTCGATGTGACGGATGGCTGGCGCCTGCCTCGCCGTCGGCAGCGCGTGGAAGTCGCTCTTGCCGGACCCGCCGTGCACGCCGTGGTCGCGGCGATCGCACTCACGGCGGCGCTGGTGGCTCCGCAACCGGTCGTCCGCGAGACCCTGCAGATCCTCGGTCTCTCCTGCACAGCCATCGTCCTCGTCAATCTGATCCCGTTCGTGCGGTTCGACGGGTACATCGCGCTCATGAGTGCGCTGGACGAGCCGAACCTCAGGAATCGGACGATTCGCGACGGAGCGAATTTCCTGACAGGCCTCCTCTTCGGCGGACGACGCATGAGCAAGAGCGTGAACACGTGGTGGAGCGTGCCGTTCGGCCTCGCGAGCCTCATCGCACCGATCGCGCTGGTGCTGCTCGCCGTCACACGCGCGGTCCGATCTCTGGCCGCGGGCGGACCAAGTCTCGGGATGTTCGTGGTGGCGCTGGAAGCCGTCGTCGTGCTCGTCGGGATGGGGCTTTTATGGAGGGCCCTGCACCGGGTGCTCCGGTCAGGTGTGTCGCGACTGCGCTTCATCTCGGTCTGCGCCGCGCTGGGGGCGATCATCGTGATCGCCGGAGCCGTGATCTCCGTACCGATGACCGCCACCTTCGGCTTCTCCACAGAAGGCGGTCGGGTGGTCCTTGTCCACGCCGACGGGCAAACGGCAGTGGAGGTGCGCGACGGGACCCCTATCGTGCTCTTGAGCAGCGGCATCCTGGGCAGCCGGCAGGTCGGTGAAGGAACCGCGAGACCGCAGCGACCCGAGCCCACGAGGGTGCCCCTCGATGCTCTGGTTCCCGCCACAGCGGCGGGCGTGTCGGTCTCGGCCGTGTCCTTCGCAGAAGTGGATGTATCCGACAGAGGCGGGAGCCCTCCCGAGGCCGGGCAGGCGAGGTTCGATCTCGGAATGGTGAGTCTGTGGGAGTTCCTCTGGGCCTCCGGCGTGATGCAGCCACTTTCGGCATCCCAGAACGAGAAGTAGGAAGAGGATCAGGATGAACGACCAAGCAATCGAAGTCCGAGCGCTCACCAAGCGATATGGGAACCGGACGGCCGTAGAAGAGCTGTCGTTCGCTGTGCCGCGCGGTTCCATCGTCGGTCTACTCGGTCCCAACGGCGCGGGCAAGTCGACGACTCTGCGCAGCATCGTGGGCCTGCTCGCGCCGACCAGCGGCGACAGCCTCATCGATGGTGCCCCGTTCACCGCACTCGACAACCCCGCATCCCACGTCGGCGTGCACATGGACGGCTTCGGGTTCGAATTGGGTATCACCGCGAGACGGCATCTGGAGATATCCCGACTCGCGGCCGGCGCATCTTCCGGCCGGGTCGACGAGGTCCTGGAGATGGTCGGACTCGCCCCAGACGCCCGTCGCCGTGTGAAGACCTATTCGACGGGAATGGCCCAGCGGCTCGGACTCGCTGCTGCTCTCATCGGTTCTCCGCGCACTCTCATCCTCGATGAGCCGGCGAACGGGTTGGACCCCGACGGCATTCGGTGGCTCCGCCGGTTCCTCCGCGGCTTCGCGGAAAGCGGCGGCACCGTCTTGATCGCCAGTCATCAACTGGCCGAACTGGAACAGGTCGTGGATGAGGTCGTCGTCATCAAGCGGCGCGCGCTCTACGCCGGGCGGCTCGGCGACCTCGTGACGAGCGACCGCGATTCTCTCGAGAGCAAGTACTTCGACCTGGTCGAAGGAGCACCCGCATGAGACGAGCCATTCGGAGCGAGGTGCTGCGCGCGGTGAGCGGCCTCTCCATTCTGCCCGTCTACTTCATCGCGCTCCTCATGCCCCTGTTCGTTCTCTTCTCCGACGGCTCCCGCTTCGATGTCGCCGGCGTCGAGGCTGGCGCTGCCACGACCCGGCTCCTGGAGCCGCTTGCCTGGTCCGCCATCGCCGCGGCGTTCGTCGGGGCATACGGTGTCACCCGCGAGTACTACTACGGCTCGATGGACAGGGCGCTGACCGGCGTCGGATTTCGTCGCGCATTCACGGGAAAGCTCGTCGCCGGTGCCTTCGTCGCGAGCGCACTGTCAGTGTGCATCTTCGTGCTGTGGACGGTGGGGGTGCACTTCCTTCTCGCTCAGAACGGACTCTCGCTCGTGCTCACCCAGGATGCCTGGCAGATATATGCGGGAGCTCTGCTCGGTTCCGTGCTCGGTGCCTTCGTCGGGGGCGCCGTCGGATGGATCACACGGAACTACTATGTGACGGCGGCTCTCGTTCTCGCCATCCCGATGGCGGTGGAGTTCGCGCTGCTGCGGAACGCACCCGAGCTGGCGCGGTTCTCGCCCGGGTTGGCTCTTGCCGCACTGAGCGTTCCCGGGTACCAGGATCAGCTGCTCGAGTTCATCCCCGCCCTCGCTGTCGCGCTCGCATGGGCTGTCGGCCTGGTCGCGCTCGCGTGGTACCGGAGACGAAGGGCCGCCTCATGATTCTGCGGGCTCTGCGCGCTCAGAGCCGGAGCTTCAGGGCCGACGTCGTCCTCCTCTGGAGCGCGGTTGCGGCATTCGTGATGTCGCTCTCCCTGGCGACGGGCGTCCCGCCGGAGTTCGCTGCTGCGCCTGCTGATGTCCGTGAGGCGCTCATGGCGCCCTTCGGGGCCGTGCTCGCGACCTATGGGGCAGTTGTCGCGGCTGTTTACGGTTCCTTCCGTTACACGGTTGACCGCCGAGATGGTGTCATCGCGCAGCGTCTGATGCTCCAGCCTCGGTGGGTGATCTTCCTCACCCGAATGCCCACTTCTGCGCTCGGCGGGGCGGTCGTCGCTCTCGCCGGCGTGGTGGGGGGTCATATTGCGCTGATGATCGCCATGGGCGGCATTCCCGTGCAGTGGTCATCGGTCGGCCCCGCCGTCGCGCTCGGCGCTGTCGCGGGCCTCTGGGGAATGGGGCTCGGGATCGTCATCCAGGCCCATCTGGTGGCTTTGTTCGCCGCATCCATGTCGATGGCGGCGGCGATGCTGGTGGCGCCCTTCTGGAGTGCGGGCGCCGCCTACCTTCCGCTTCTCGCAATGCTCGAAGCCCTTCAGCTCGACATCTCCGCCCTGGGAGTGGAACCGAAGGACACCCTCGACACATGGCTGGCCGCGCTGGTGGCAGCAGGGTGGGTGGTGGCGGCGCTCGGCGTTGGCGCAGTCGCGTTTCTGAAGCGCGACGTGAAGTAGCGCCGACAACTGGCATCAACCGGGGTTCCGCCCACCACCCGCAGCCGACGTAGGATTCCTGGGTGGCAACCCCCAAGATCGTCCTCTTCTACGCGTTCACGCCCCTCGCTGACCCCGACGCCGTGCGCGTCTGGCAGCGCGACATCGGCGAGGCGCTCGGGCTGCGCGGACGACTGCTCATCTCGAAGGACGGGATCAACGGCACGCTCGGCGGCGACATCACGGCCCTGAAGAAGTGGCTCCGTTCCTTCCGCTCGTACGCGCCGTTCGCGGACGCCGACATCAAGTGGAGCGAGGGGACGGGGCTCGATGCCGAAGGCCGCAGCCTCGACTTCCCGAAGCTCAGCGTCAAGGTGCGCGACGAGATCGTGTCGTTCGGAGCTCCCGGTGAGCTGCGTGTCGACGAGCACGGCGTCGTCGGCGGAGGCACGCGGCTGAGCCCCGAAGAACTTCACGGCCTGATCGAGGAACGCGGCGACGACGTGGTGTTCTTCGACGGCCGCAACGCCCTCGAGGCGCAGATAGGACGGTTCCGCGGCGCGGTCGTGCCCGACACCGAGACGACCCGGGATTTCGTGCAGCTCCTCGACTCCGGCGCCTACGACGATCTGAAGGGCAAGCCCGTCGTGACCTACTGCACCGGCGGGATCCGCTGCGAGGTGCTGTCGAGTCTCATGACGGCTCGCGGCTTCGGGGAGGTCTATCAGCTCGAGGGCGGCATCGTCCGCTACGGCGAGAAGTACGGCGACGACGGCCTCTGGGACGGGTCGCTCTATGTGTTCGACGGCCGTGGCTCCGTCGACTTCTCCGACCATGCCCGCGTCATCGGCGAATGCGTCGGCTGCGGAGCGCCCACCAAGCGCACCGCCAACTGCCCCGATCTCACCTGCCGCTCGCAGTTCGTGGTGTGCGAGGCCTGCGTCGCCGTGCCCTGCGCGGCGCACGCCGCCTGAACGCAGGTCGACCCGACCCGACCCGACCCAGCCGACCCGAGCCGAGCGTCCCGGAGCCCTGCCGTCAGACCGCCGCTCCCGGCTCGGCGGCCCGGGGCGCATACAGCGACCGCGGCAGCAGCGCGGCGCGTACCCGCGTCGGTCTATCGACGCTGGCGCGCAACTGCCTCAGCACCAGGCCCAGTGGCTCGGACAGATCAGTCTCCGCATCGCCGGAGCGGGCGTAATTGGACTGCTCGACGGCATCCGTGAGTCGACGCATCGCCGCCGCGTCGACCTGGTTCGACCGCACGAGACCCGCCGCACGCACACGTGGGGTCTCGGCATCGGACACGTCTTGTTGGAGGTCGATCAACGTGTCGCGGAGCTCGGCCCAAGCCGCCGCGGGGTCTCCGCCTCGCGCTCGGCTCATGCGACCGCGGCGCTCCACGACGCGGATGAGCGCCGGCAGCAGGAGCAGCACGACGACTCCGAGTGCGGTGAGCACGAGCGGCATCGCGTCGAGACCACGCTGTGCGTCGCCGTCCGCCGAGTCGCTGCCGGCGTCTTCGCGGTCCACCTCCGGCCCCGAGGTCTCTTCACTCTGCGGGGCCGTGGTGGGGACGGGGACGGACGGGTCTCCGGAGCCACCGCCCTGCGTAACTCCTGCGCGGAAGGCGGTCGGCACGCCCAGGGAGGCGGTCGGCTCGAAAGGAACCCAGCCGACGCCGGGGAAGAGCACCTCCGGCCAGGAGTGCAGCTGATCGCTGGTCACGGAGAACACCGATTCCGTGCCCCGTTTCTCGTCGGTGAGCGCGCCGGGCAGGTAGCCGACCACGATGCGCACCTGCATCCCCAGGCTCTCGGCCATCAGGGCGAAGGCGCCGGCGAAGTGCACGCAGTACCCCTTGCGCTCTTCGAGGAACTGCGCCACGGCCTCGGCCCCGGTGCCGTCGAAGCCCTCCTGCACTGGTGTCTCGAGGGAGTACGCGAACTGCGAGCGGAACCAGTTCTGCAGCGCCACGAGGCGGTCGTAGTCGGTGCTCGCGGCCGCGGTCACGTCGGTGGCCAGCTCGGCGATGATGCCCGGCAGCTCCACAGGCTCCGCCTCGGGATCGACGACGGGGCGTGCGGCGTCGATCGCGCGGATCTGCTCGAGCGTCGGGATCAGGCGGGATGAGGTGACGGTGTAGTCGTTGCCGACGGCATCGGCGCTGCGCGAGAAGAGCGTGCGGTTGTCGGGGGAGACCCGCCACGAGCCGCTCAGGCCCTGCACGGCGGTGGCCGGGTACGGCACCGGAAGCCACGAGCTCGACATCCGCAGCACCCGGATGGAGGTGTTCTCCTCCTCCGTCGCGATCTCCTCACCCCACTCCGGGGCGCCGAAGCCGTCGTCCTGCGACTGCAGGTCGCCTCGGTCGGGCTGCCAGACGCGTCCGTCGAATCGGGAGAGCGTCGTCAACCGCAGGTAGGGGGCGGTCTCGCCGTCCGCCGCCACGGTCAGCACCTCGACCGGGTTCGGTTGGCGCAGGTCGTCACCGAGGCGCAGCGATGCGTCGACCGTGACGCCGACGCCGGTGCCGGCCATGCTCGTCGCGATGGGCAGCGCGGGTGCGATAGCCACGGTCGTGACCAGCGCGGCGGCCCCGAGCGCGACGGCGAGAGACGTCGACGATCGCCGGGGCGATTCCGGATGTCGGCGCGCGGTGTAACGGAAGAGGAGCAGGCCCATCACGCCGTAGGCCACGAACCAGATCACGTTCGTGTCACCCAGCGTGATGATCATCGGCACCGCGCCGATGGCGCCGGTCAGCAGCGCAGCCAGCACGGCCGAGCGGTGCGCCACGAGCTGGTCGAGGAGGATCGCGACGATCGCGAAGCCGACGCCCATCGTGGCGGCGAGCCCGGGCGAGGCGTCGAGCGGCGCGGAACCGAACGCGACCTCCTCGAAGGCCGCGGCCCCGAGGGCTCCGAACACCGCGAGGGTGGTCGTCGTCGGGACCACCCCGAAGATCGCGGTGTCACCCGCGACGAGCAGCGTCACGGCGCCGATGGCCACGACGATCTGGGCGAGGAGGGTGCCGGTGTCCCGGACCCATGCCGCCCGTCGGCGTAGCAGGTGCCGCAGCAGCATGCCCGTCCCTGCCACGACGATGACCACGACGAGGACCGTGCCCGACCAGGTGCCCGGAGAGATGACCGACGTGTACGGCCACGTCGCCACCAGCGTCGCCGCAGCCGCCATCGCACCGGGGCCGACGACGCCGGTCGTCTCCTCGCGGTCGCGATGCCACCGTGGCGCGGTCGGCGCGGGGGCGGCCGCGGTCGGGGGCGACTGCTCAGCGCGGAACATCGCCGACCCCGATCCGCGCCGAGACGGCATCCTCCCACGCCTCGGCGATGTCCTCGCCGATCTCCACGACCGTCCAGCCGTGCGGGACGGAGGCCTCGGCGGCACCGGGCAGCAGCTCGGTGCTGAACAGCATGGGGGCGGTGGCTCCCGCCGGACGCAGCAGGGCGGCGTCCTCCTCATCGAGGCGCCCGGTGATGAAGACCAGCGGGCCGGGAGGCGTTCCTCCGATGAGCGACGCCAGGTCCCGACTCTCGCCGCGGGGTGTCACCATCGCCAGCGCCACGAGCAGTCCGTCACGGTCGTCTTCGTGCCCGCGCAGGGCGCCGAGCAGAGTTCCCGCGCCGTCGATCACGTCGACGCTGTAGCCCTCGGACGCGAGATGGATGGCGGCGGATGCGCACAGGGAAACGGCGGTCTCGAAGGAAGGATCGGCGTGGACGCCCGGCGCATCCCAGTGGCGACTGCTGCGGTCGAGCACGACGACCGCGTCAGGGCTCGACTCCTCCTCTTCCTGACGCACCATGAGCTGCCCACGGTGTGCGGTCGCCCGCCAGTGGATGCGACGCATCGAGTCGCCGGGGATGTACCCCCGCGGCGACAGGTTGTCGCTGCCCTGCCCCAGCCGCGTCGATGAGGTGTGGGCGGTGCCACCGGCGGCTCCGACCCGCACGGCGAGAGGGGCGAGGGCGAAGACCTCGGGAACGACCGTGACGCTGCGGGTGTCGCCGAACGACTGCTCGCGCTGCGCCAACCCGAACGGATCCACGGTGCGCAGCATGAGCGGGCCGAGGGGCCAGACGCCGCGTCGGACGCCCGTGATCAGGTAGCTGAGCTGCCCGGTCTCGGGTGGGTACTCGCCGCCGGAGTCTCCGGTGACGGCATCGGGCAGCACGTCGTGCCACAGCCCTCGCGGCACGCGAAGCGCACGCAGCGTGAAGCGCACCGTCACCCGCGAGGTCTCCGACACTGTCAGCAGGTCGGTGGAGATCTGACGGGTGACCGTCCCGGAGCGGCGGGGGAGGCGGACGGCGAGGAGTGAGAACAGCGTGAGGGCGGCGAGCAGCACCCCGATGTAGAGCAGGATGCGGGCGCCGACGACGTTGGCGGCGATCATGCAGCACAGTGCCGCGATGAGCGCACCGGCGCCGCGGCTTGTGAGGGATCGGCGTCGTCGCATGAGGGTCTCGGTCAGGAACGGGTCGCGACGGGAACGCGCACCCGCTCGACGATCTGGGTGAGTGCGGCTTCGACCGGCTGTGCGCCGGCACGGTGGGCGCCGCGTGCGGGAAGCAGCCGGTGCGCCAGCACGGGGATCAGCAGCGCGGTGATGTCGTCGGGGATGACGTAGTCGCGTCCGTCGAGGGCGGCCCACACCTTCGCCGCCCGGATCAGCTGCAGCGTCGCGCGGGGGCTCGCCCCGAGGTGGAGGTTCGGATCGGAACGGGTCGACTGCGCGAGGGCGACCGTGTACTCCTCCAGCGCAGGGGCCACGTGGACGGAGCGCGCCCACGCGATGAGCTGCGAGATGGACGCCGCATCGGCGACGGGCGTCACCGCGGCGAGCGGGCTCACCACGTCGCGCTGACGGAGCATGAGCGCTTCGGCTGCGGCATCCGGGTATCCCATCGAGATACGCATCATGAAGCGGTCGCGCTGCGCCTCGGGCAGGGCGTACGTGCCCTCCATCTCGAGCGGGTTCTGGGTCGCGACGACCAGGAACGGCTTCGGGAGCATGTGCGTGGCGCCGTCGACCGTGACCTGTCCCTCCTCCATCGCCTCGAGCAGCGCAGACTGTGTCTTCGGGGAGGAGCGGTTGATCTCGTCGGCGATCACGATGTGGGCGAACACCGCGCCGCGCTTGAACTCGAACTCCCGATCGACCGGGTTGTAGACCGAGACGCCGGTGACGTCGCCGGGAAGCAGGTCGGGGGTGAACTGGATGCGGCGCACCGTCGCGTCCACGCTCGCGGCCAGCGCCCGGGCGAGCATCGTCTTGCCGACGCCGGGCACATCTTCGATGAGCAGGTGCCCCTCGGCGAGGAGGCAGACGAGCGCGCTGCGCACGGCATCGGGCTTGCCGTCGATGACCTGGCCGATGGAGCCGAGGATCGCGGAGGTCTGCGCGGCGAACCGCTCGGCGTCGATCGTCACCGGGACCAGGGGGGCGTTCTCGGGCATGCGTTCCCTCTCACATCGGCGCTGCGGTGCGCGTTACTCGATCGTAACCCTGTGAAGGGGGTAACGCTCTGGCAGGTTCCCCTGAGCTCTCCGCCATCCGCGGTGACGGTTCGAACCACCCGGCGCATCGGGTTAGGATGGTTGACGGCTCTCCGCGTGGCGGCATCCAGGCCAATTCCCCCAGGGCGGAAACGCAGCAAGGGTAACCGGGCTCTGCTGGGTGCGCGGAGAGTCACTTTCTTTTTCTGCGGGTGATCCGCCGGACGCTCAGTCGTCTCCTGGCTGCACCTGCGACAATCATCCGGTGACCGTCACCCCGCCGCTGAAGACGCAGCATCCGCTCGGCCGATTCGCCTCGCCGGTGCTCCTGCTCGTCGCGATGTGGGTCGTGCAGTTCGCCGATGCGATCCTGCCGGGATCTTTCACCGGCTTCGGGTTGCGCTCCTGGGACGTCTCCGGTCTCGGCGGAATCGTGCTCGGCCCGCTCCTGCACGCGAATTGGCAGCACCTCATCGCGAACTCGGTGCCGTTCCTCGTGCTCGGCTGCCTCGTCGCGGTGGAGGGCACCCGCCGGTTCTGGACGGTCACGGCGATCGTCGCGGTCGTCAGCGGCATCGGCACGTGGCTCTTCAATGCTCCCGGCACGCTGACGGTCGGCGCCTCCGGACTCGTGTTCGGCTACTTCGGCTACGTCGTGATGCGGGTGTTCGCGCCGGGCCGGGTCGCCCACCGGATCCTCTACGCCGTCATCGCGTTGATCGTGCTCGCCCTGTACGGTGCCACGATGCTGGCCGGGGTGTTCGGCGTCGCCGAGGGGATCTCCTGGCAGGGTCACCTCTTCGGCGCGATCGGTGGCGGGCTCGCCGCCCTCATCGGCCGTCGCCCGCGAACAGAGCGCGGAGCGCTCGCGGCATGAGTCCTCGACGCGCGGCGTCGCCGGCGAAGCGCAGGCGGGCGACGACGAAGCCGAGATCGAAGCGGAAGAGCACGGCGCGGCGGCGCAAACCGGGCACGCGACGGCAGGCGGCGATCCGGCTCCGCCGCCGGAAGATCCTGCAGCGGGTGCTCGTGTCGACCACGGCCGTCCTGGTGCTCGGCGGGCTGCTGGCCCTCATCCCGCTCGGGCTCGCGCGCGACCCGGCACCGATCTGCATCGACGAGCCGCAGACGTTCCCGGAGGCGGGCATCGAGGGGTGGAGCGGAGAGCAGCTCGAGAATGCGGCGACCATCGTGCGCACGGCGGCCCGGCTGGGCTTCCCGCGAGAGGGGCAGATCCTCGGGGTGATGACGGCGATGGGCGAGAGCAGCCTGCGCAACATCGACTACGGCGACTGGGAGACGAGCGGGTTCACCAACCCCGACGGCTCGCGCACCACGAGCATCGGGCTGTTCCAGCAGCAGGACTGGTGGGGGAGTGCCGAGCAGCGGATGGATCCGGCGACCGCCACGACCCTGTTCTTCGACCGCCTCGGCCGGCTTCCCGACTGGCAGAGCATGCAGCCGTCGCACGCGATCCACCGGGTGCAGATCAACATGGATCGCGACTACTACTCCCGATTCCAGGCGGATGCCACGGCGGTCGTCGATGCGCTGTCGGGGCACTGCGAGTGACGCCGGCGCAATAGTTCCGGTGGCATGCCCGGTAGGTTCACGGATGCCGCGCCTAAGCTGAAGCTGTGGCGCAGAGCATCTACATCACCTCGGCCGAAGGCCATACCGGAAAGTCGACGATCGCCCTCGGGGCGCTCGACGCGTTGATGCGCGTCTCGCCGCGGGTGGGGGTGTTCCGCCCGATCGCGCGGTCCGTCACCGAACGCGACGACATCCTCGAGCTGATGCTCGCGCACGACGGTGTGCAGCTCGACTACGAGGACTGCATCGGCGTCACCTACGACGACGTGCGCAGCGACCCGGAAGCGGCGCTGTCGACGATCGTCGCGCGGTTCAAGGCGGTCGAGGCGCAGTGCGACTCCGTGGTGATCATCGGCAGCGACTACACCGATGTCGCCAGCCCCGCCGAGCTCGGCTTCAATGCCCGGATCGCCGCCAACCTGGGGGCGCCGGTCATGCTCGTGCTCAGCGGTCGTGATCAGCAGCGCCAGGCGGAGCAGCTGGGCACGACGACCGCTCGCGCAGCCGCTGCCGTCGGACAGATCGCAGAACTGGCGCTGTCCGAGCTCGCCGCCGAACGGGCCGAACTCTTCGCGGTCGCCGTGAACCGGGCAGACCCCGACGCGCTCGACGCCGTGATCGATGCCGTGCGTGCGGTCCTCCACGACGAGCGCACGCCGGTGTGGGCGATCCCCGAGGACCGTGCCCTGGTCGCCCCGTCGATCCGCGGCATCCTCGCCGCCGTCGACGGGAAGCTCCTCAAGGGCGACGACGACCGGTTGGCGGCGGAGGCGCTGACGATCGTGGTCGCCGGGATGTCGATGGTCAACGTGCTGCCGCGGCTCACCGAAGAGGCGGTCGTGGTGATCCCCGCCGACCGCACCGAGGTGCTCCTCGCTGCGCTGCTGGCCGACTCGTCCGGCACCTTCCCGCGCATCGCCGGCATCATCCTGAACGGCCCCTTCCCGCTGCCGGAGCCGATCCTCCAGCTGCTCGACGGATTCGCCTCC
>NZ_JBLVOH010000041.1:13627-28126 GCF_053543675.1 Microbacterium umsixpiens | reverse complement strand
CTCCACGGTTCCGATCATCACGACCGACCTGGGCACGTACGACACGGCGGTGCGGGTGATGGGCGCCCGCGGCCGGATCTCGGCCGATTCCCGCAGCCGGTACGACCGCGCGCTCGGCCTGTTCCAGGCGCATGTGGACATCGCCGAGCTGACCGAGAAACTCGGGCTCGCGGAGTCACGGGTCGTCACACCGTTGATGTTCCAGTACGGGCTCATCGAGCGTGCCCGGTCCGACCGTCGCCGCATCGTGCTGCCCGAAGGGGGAGACGACCGCATCCTCCGCGCCGCCGCCACGCTGCTGGCCCGGGAGGTCGCCGACCTGACGATCCTGGGTGACGAGGCCTCGGTGCGGGCGCGGGCCGTCGAGCTCGGCGTCGACATCGCCGCGGCCCAGGTGCTCAGCCCGACCGACCCCGAGCTGGTGGAGCGCTTCGCCGCCGAGTACGCGCGCCTCCGGGCGCACAAGGGCATCACGCTCGCCCAGGCGGCCGACACCGTGACCGACGTGTCGTACTTCGGCACGATGATGGTGCACCTCGGCCTCGCCGACGGCATGGTCTCCGGCGCCGCGCACACGACCGCGCACACGATCCGTCCGTCGTTCGAGATCATCAAGACCAAGCCGGGGGTGAACGTCGTCTCGAGCGTGTTCCTGATGGCGCTCGCCGACCGTGTGCTCGTGTACGGCGACTGTGCGGTGATCCCCGACCCGACGAGCGAGCAGCTCGCCGACATCGCGATCTCCTCGGCGACCACGGCGCGCCAGTTCGGGATCGACCCGCGCGTCGCGATGCTGTCGTATTCGACCGGAGAATCCGGCACCGGCGCCGATGTCGACAAGGTGCGCGCGGCGACCGCCCTCGTGCGCGAGCGGGTACCGGAGCTGCCGGTGGAGGGCCCCATCCAGTACGACGCGGCGGCGGATGCGGCGGTCGCCAAGGCCAAGCTCCCCGACTCCGCCGTGGCCGGGCGGGCGACGGTGTTCGTGTTCCCCGACCTCAACACCGGCAACAACACCTACAAGGCCGTGCAGCGCTCGGCCGGCGCCGTCGCCATCGGACCGGTGCTGCAGGGGCTCAACAAGCCCATCAACGACCTCTCCCGCGGCGCCCTGGTCGACGACATCGTCAACACCGTCGCGATCACCGCGATCCAGGCGCAGGGAGAGCACGCATGAGCGCGATCCTGGTGATCAACAGCGGTTCGTCGTCGCTGAAGTACAGCCTGATCGACATCGAGCAGGAGAACCTGCTGGCGAGCGGGCTCATCGAGCGCATCGGCCAGGACGCCAGCCCGGTCGCCCACACCGTCCGCCCCGAGTCCGACGGCACGGCCATGCCGACGATGCTGGACGCGACGTATCGCGACGAGCGCCCGATCGCCGATCATGCCGCCGCCTTCGAGATCATGCGCGCGCAGTTCGCCGCGCACGGCCCGTCACTCGAGGAACACCGCCCGGTCGCCGTGGGGCACCGCGTGGTCCACGGGGGCGCCCGCTTCTACGCCCCGACACTGATCGACGCCGATGTGGAGCGGCAGATCGATGAGCTCGCTGTGCTCGCGCCGCTGCACAACCCCGCGAACCTGGCCGGCATCCACGCCGCCCGCGCCGTGTTCGATCAGGTTCCGCACGTCGCCGTCTTCGACACGGCGTTCCACCAGACGCTCCCGCCCGCCGCGTACACGTACGCGATCGACGCCGCGCTCGCCGCGGAGCACCGGGTGCGCCGCTACGGCTTCCACGGCACGAGCCACCAGTATGTGAGCGAGGCCGCGGCGGCGTTCCTCGGCCGCGACCTCGGCAGCCTCCGACAGCTCGTGTTCCACCTCGGAAACGGAGCGTCGGTGACGGCGATCGACGGCGGTCGCTCGGTCGAGACCTCGATGGGTCTCACCCCGCTCGAGGGCCTGGTCATGGGCACCCGCTCCGGCGACATCGACCCCGCCGCGCTCGTGCACCTGTCGCGTCGTGCCGGCCTCTCGATCGACGACCTCGACTCGCTGCTCAACACCCGCAGCGGGCTGGCAGGCCTCGCCGGTCGGAGCGACATGCGCGACATCCTCGCCGGGGTGGAGGCGGGGGACGACGCCGCGATGCTCGCCTTCGACGTGTACGTGCACCGCCTGCGCGCCTATGCCGGCGCGTACATCGCGCAGCTCGGGGGAGTGGACGTCATCTCCTTCACCGCCGGCGTCGGCGAGAACGCGGCGCCGGTGCGGGCGGCCGCGATGGCGACCCTCGGATTCGCGGGTGTGGAGATGGATGCCGCCCGCAACGAGGCGAGGGAACGCGGCATCCGGCGCATCTCCACGAACACCTCACCGGTGACGGTCCTCGTGGTGCCGACGGATGAGGAACTGCAGATCGCCCGGCAGACGGCCGAACTGCTCTGATCCGTCCGCCGGGGTTACCTCCTGAAGCGCCACCGCATTACGCTTGCACAGTGGCACGGAGAGGTGCCGGCCCGACGATCGCCCTTCTCCTGGAGGCTCTGTGCCAGAAGCACTGCCCGACCTGTTCCACGCCGACGGCGTACTGTTCGACCTCGACGGCGTGCTCACTCCGACCGCCGAGGTGCACATGCGCGCCTGGAAGGTCGTGTTCGACGACGTGTTCGCCCGCTGGGGCATCACGTCGCCGTACACCGATGCCGACTACTACGACTACGTCGACGGCAAGAAGCGCTACGACGGAGTGGCGAGTCTGCTGCGCAGTCGCAACGTCGAGGTGCCCTGGGGAGAGGTCGATGACGACCCCTCGGCCGAGACCATCTGCGGGATCGGCAACCGAAAGAACGCCGCCTTCGCGCAGTCGCTGCGCGGGCAGGGCATCGCGCCGTACCCGGGCTCACTCGCGGTCGTCGAGGCTCTGCATGCCGCCGGTATCCCGCTCGGCGTGGTGTCGAGCTCCAAGAACGCCGAGGAGGTGCTGGCCGCCGCCGGCATCCGCTCCTTCTTCCGGATCGTCGTGGACGGGGTCGTGGCCGAGCGCGACGGTCTCGCGTCGAAGCCCGCCGCCGACATGTTCGCCGCGGGCGCGGTGGCGCTCGGTGTCGACCCGGCCCGCTCGGTCGCCGTGGAGGATGCCACCTCCGGGGCCGCTTCCGCCGCTGCCGCCGGCTATGCGAGCGTGATCGGCGTCGACCGCGGTGCCGGTGCCGATGCGCTCCGTGCCGCCGGCGCCACCGTCGTCGTCGACGACCTGGCCGTGTTCGTCCCCGATACCCGCACCGACATCCCGGAGACCGCATGATCGACCGCGACCGCTTCCCCGTCGACCCCTGGCGACTGATCGACACGCACTACTCGGAGGAGGGCGTCGGCGAGACGCTGTTCTCGGTCGGCAACGGCTACCTGGGCCTGCGCGGCAACCACATCGAGGGCCGCGGCGCACAGGAGCACGGCACGTTCATCAACGGGCTGCACGAGACCTGGCCGATCCGGCACGCTGAGCAGGCCTACGGTTTCGCCGAGGTCGGGCAGACGATCGTCAACGCTCCCGACGCCAAGGTCATGCGCGTCTACGTCGACGACGAACCCATCTCCCTCGACGACGCCGACGTGCGCGAGTACCGCCGCACGCTCGACCTGCGCACCGGAGTGCTGGAGCGTCACGTGGTCTGGGAGACCCCTTCGGGCAAGCGTGTGCGCATGCGTGACGAGCGCATCGTGAGCTTCGAGGAGCGGCACCTCGCCGTGCTGCGGCTCGAGGTCGTCGTCGAGAACGCCGATGCCCCGGTCACCATCAGCTGCCAGCTGCTGAACCGCCAGGACGGTGCGGGCGTGTACGCCGGCACTCCGATCGGCACGAAGGCCGCTGCCTTCGATCCTCGCAAGGCCGAGAAGATCGCCGACCGCGTGCTGGAGCCTGCCGAGCACTGGCAGGACGGGCTGCGCTCCGCGCTGTCGTACCGGGTCGCCGACTCCGGGATGACGGTCGCCGTCGTGGCCGACCACGTGGTCGAGACCGAGAACGAGTACAACGCCCGCACGCTCGTGGAGCCCGACATCGCGAAGAACGTGTTCCGCGTGCAGGCGAAAGCCGGCGTCCCCATCACGGTCACGAAGCTCGTCAGCTACCACACCTCGCGGGGCGTACCGCCGCGTGAGCTCGTCGATCGCTGCCGTCGTTCGCTCGACCGCGCGGCCGATGAGGGCGTCGAGACGGTCTTCCAGCGTCAGCGGGCCTGGCTCGATGCGTTCTGGGAGCGTAGCGACGTGCAGATCGGTGGCCGCGACGACCTGCAGCAGGCCACCCGGTGGTGCCTTTTCCAGCTGGCTCAGGCCTCCGCCCGCGCAGACGGCGCCGGCGTCCCCGCGAAGGGCGTCTCCGGGTCGGGATACAGCGGACACTACTTCTGGGACACCGAGATCTACGTGCTCCCCTTCCTCACCTACACGACGCCGCGGTGGGCATACAACGCACTGCGGGCGCGGGTGAAGATGCTCCCGGCTGCGCGTCGCCGGGCCGCACAGCTCAACGAGGCGGGGGCGCTCTTCCCGTGGCGCACCATCAACGGCGAGGAGGCCTCCGCGTACTACGCGGCCGGTACCGCGCAGTACCACATCAACGCCGACATCAGCTTCGCGCTCGGCAAGTACGTGCGCGCGACCGGTGACGAGGAGTTCCTCCGGCGCGAGGGCGCCGACATCGCGATCGAGACCGCGCGGCTGTGGGCGACTCTCGGCTTCTGGCGTGCCTCGCGGCTGGTGGAGGAGGCGGATGCCGGTGACGGGATCGAGACCTTCCACATCCACGGCGTCACGGGGCCCGACGAGTACACCACGGTCGTCAACGACAATCTCTACACGAACGTCATGGCGCGCTACAACCTCCGCTACGCGGCGAAGATCGTCCGCGAGATCAAGGAGAGCCACCCCGAGGACTATGTGAAGCTCGTCGATCGCACGGGGCTCGGCGTCGGCGAGGCCGAGGCGTGGGACCGCGCGGCGGAGGCGATGTACATCCCCTACAGCGAGGGCCTCGGCATCCATCCGCAGGACTCGCTGTTCCTCGAGCGCGAGGTCTGGGATCTCGCCAACACGCCCGCCGAGCAGCGACCGCTGCTGCTGCACTTCCACCCGCTGGTGATCTACCGGTTCCAGGTGCTCAAGCAGGCGGATGTCGTGCTGGCGCTGTTCCTGCAGGGGAACCACTTCTCGCCCGAGGAGAAGAAGGCCGACTTCGATTACTACGATCCGCTGACCACGGGTGACTCGACGCTCTCGGCGGTCGTGCAGTCGATCCTCGCCGCGGAGGTCGGGTACCAGGATCTCGCGCAGAGGTATTTCGAGCAGTCGCTGTTCGTCGACCTGCACGACCTGCACCACAACGCGGCCGACGGCGTGCATGTGGCCTCCGCCGGTGGAGTGTGGACGGCGCTGGTGTGCGGTTTCGGCGGCATGCGTGACTATGCCGGCGACCTGAGCTTCGATCCACGCCTGCCGGCCGACTGGCCGTCGCTGTCGTTCCCGCTGCAGTGGCAGGGATCCACGCTGCACGTCTCGGTCACCGAGGACGAACTGCGCGTGCAGGTGCGCAGCGGCCCCCCGGTGCCTTTCAGCGTGCGGGACACCGCGTATTTCGCGACCGTGGAGGACGAGGTCGTCGTGCCGCTGGCGGATCAGGGACCGCTGATCCCCGGGCGTCCGACGCTGCGGCAGTTCGCCGACGCCCGCCGCGACGACGGCACCCGGATGTCGGCATCCGTCCCCGTCATCACCACCGCCATCCCGGTGATCGAGTCGACCGATTGACGCTGCCGGACGCCGTGGATCGGCCGACCCGCCGAAGGTCGGTGGCACGCCGTAGGCTGTTGAGGTGACCACAGCCCTCTACCGCCGCTACCGCCCCGAGACGTTCGGCGAGATGATCGGGCAGTCCCAGGTGACCGACCCGCTCATGACGGCGCTGCGCGGCGATCGGGTCGGCCACGCGTACCTGTTCTCCGGCCCTCGCGGCTGCGGCAAGACGACCTCGGCGCGTATCCTGGCGCGCTGCCTGAACTGCGCCGAGGGGCCGACCGACGTGCCGTGCGGCGTCTGCCCGAGCTGCGTCGAGCTGTCGCGCGCCGGCGGGGGATCGCTCGACGTCGTCGAGATCGACGCGGCCAGCCACAACGGCGTCGACGACGCCCGTGACCTGCGCGAGCGGGCGACCTTCGCGCCCAGCCGCGACCGGTACAAGATCTTCATCCTCGACGAGGCGCACATGGTCACCCCACAGGGGTTCAACGCGCTGCTCAAGCTCGTCGAGGAGCCCCCGGAGCACGTCAAGTTCATCTTCGCGACGACCGAGCCCGAGAAGGTCCTCGGCACGATCCGCTCCCGCACACACCACTACCCGTTCCGTCTCGTGCCGCCCGCAGCGATGCTCGAGTACGTCGAGAAGCTCTGCGCCGAAGAGGGCGTGATCGTCGAGCAGGGCGTGCTGCCGCTCGTCGTCCGCGCGGGCGGCGGCTCTCCGCGAGACACGCTCTCGCTGCTCGACCAGCTCATCGCCGGATCCGACGCACCCGCCGGTTCCGAGACCGTCACGGTCGGCTACGCGCGTGCCGTCTCTCTGCTCGGCTACACGCACGGTGCCCTCCTCGACGAGATCGTCGACGCGCTCGCCGCCGGAGACGCCGCCGCCGCGTTCCCCGCCATCGACCGTGTCGTGCAGACCGGTCAAGACCCGCGGCGGTTCGTCGACGACCTGCTCGAACGGCTGCGCGACCTGATCGTCATCGCGGCCGTCGGTGCCGGCGCTTCGGCCGTCCTGCGTGGGATCGCCGAAGACGACCTGCAGCGCATGCGCGGCCAGGCAGAGGTCTTCGGTGCCGCGCGCCTGTCCCGCACCGCCGACGTCGTGAGCGCAGCCCTCGACGACATGTCGGGGGCGACATCCCCGCGCCTGCATCTCGAGCTCATGGTGGCGCGTGTGCTCGCCAGTGCGACGGATGCTGCCGCTGCGGCGCCGGCGGCTCCCATTGCCGAGCGCGCCCCGGCGCCCACGCGGCCCACGGCAGCGTCGGCGCCTGTTTCGGCGCCTGCGGCCTCGGCACCCGCGGTCCCGACGCCCACTCCTGCTTCGCAGGCGTCGGACACGCCGCCTGCGGATTCGGAGGTTGCTGTCGCAGCGCCGGCAGCGCCTGCGCCGGAAGCGCCGAGTTCAGCCGATTCCGCAACGCCCGCTCCGGAGGCGACCGAGCCGGCCGCCGCCGAACCCGCCGCTGCTCGAGGACCGGTCACGTTCGACAGCATCCGTGCGTCCTGGCCCGCTGTCCTCACCCGGCTCGAAGGCATCAGCCGCACATCCTGGCTGCTGGCCACGGCCGTGCAGCCGCTCGCCTACGTCACTGACACCGAGGTGCTGACGCTGGGCTTCACGAGCCAGCACGACGTCGCGAAGTTCAAGGGCACGACCCCCGGTTCCGGTCCCTCCGACCACCTGCGGTCCGCGATCGAGCACGAGCTCGGGGTGCGGGTGAAGTACCTTCCTGCACCGATGCCTGCCGGTGGTGCTCCACGCCAGTCGGCGGCATCCGGTCCCTCGGCGCCCGCCGATTCCGCTGCCGCATCGGAGCCTGCGTCAGCGAGTTCCTCCCGCTCGCAGGTCCGTGGCTCGTCGGCATCCGCGGTGACCGAATGGGCGGTCGCACCGATCCCCACCGCGCAGGAAGAGCCGGCGAGCGCCCCGCCCGCGCCGTCTTCGCCGCTCCCCGTCGACGAGGAGCCCGAAGAGGTCGAGGCAGCGGCATCCGCTCCCGTCCCGCCATCCGATGGTGCGGTCGATCGTGACGAACCTCCGCTTCCGGGCGACGATGAGGCTCCGGCCTTCGATGACGAGCCGCCCTACGATCCTTCGTACGAGCCGCCGCTCTCGCGGCAGCCTGCTCCGCGGGAGCCAGTGCCTCCACGGGCTGCTCCTCAGCAGCAGCCCGCCCCGCAGGCGCAGCGCGCGGCAGCAGCCCCACCGGTCGTCATCGAGCGCGCTCCTTCGGTCGGGGGAGTGCAACGCTACGGCGAGGCCGTGATCCGCCAGGTGCTCGGCGCGACGTTCCTGCGTGAAGAGCCCTACGAGCCCCCGACGAGGTTCAACTGATGTATGACGGCATCGTTCAGGAGCTGATCGACGAGTTCGGTCGCCTGCCCGGCATCGGCCCGAAGTCCGCCCAACGGATCACGTTCCACATCCTGCAGACGCCGACGTTCGACGTCGCCCGTCTCGCGGAACTCCTCAGCGAGATCCGCACCCGTGTGCGGTTCTGCGAGATCTGCGGCAACGTCGCCGAGCAGGAGCGGTGTGCCATCTGCCGCGACCCGCGCCGCAGCCAGACGCTGATCTGCGTGGTCGAAGACGCCAAAGACGTCGCGGCCATCGAGCGCACGCGCGAGTTCCGCGGGCTCTACCACGTGCTCGGCGGGGCCATCAGCCCCATCGCCGGTGTCGGGCCCGACGACCTCCGCATCGCGCAGCTCATGACGCGCCTCGCCGACGGCACGGTGCAGGAGGTCATCCTCGCCACCAACCCGAACCTCGAGGGGGAGGCGACCGCGAGCTATCTGAGTCGGCTGCTCACGACGATGCAGATCACGGTGTCCCGGCTCGCCTCCGGGCTCCCGGTCGGCGGCGACCTCGAATATGCCGACGAGGTCACCCTCGGTCGTGCCTTCGAGGGCCGGCGCATCCTGTGACCCCGAACGCGGGCTTCTCGCGTCGTGGCTGGCTTCTCTTCGGGGCCATGGCCCTGCTGTGGGGCGTGCCGTACCTGTTCATCAGCGTCGCGGTCGAGTCGTTCTCTCCACCTGCGATCGTCGCCGGGCGCACTCTCATCGCCGCCCTGCTGCTCCTGCCGTTCGCCATCCGCAGCGGCGCGCTCCGGGCTGCGCTGAAGCACTGGCCGTGGGTGCTGGCCTTCGGCGCCGTCGAGATGGCCGGTCCCTTCCTGCTGCTCGGACATGCCGAGATGACGCTGCCCTCCGGCATGACCGGTCTGCTGGTGGCGACGGTTCCGCTCTTCGCCGCGCTGATCGCTCTCGGCGGCGGCGACCGTGGGGTGCTGCGGCCCACTCGCGGAATCGGCCTGCTCGTCGGCTTCATCGGCGTCGCGATCGTGGTCGCCGGTCCCGGTCTCTTCGGTGGCGAGGTCAGCCTGCTGGCGGCCGGCGAAGTCCTGCTGGTGGCGGTGCTCTACGCGATCGCCCCGTTCATCGTGGCGCGCAAGCTCAACGACGTCCCTTCGCTGGGCACCATCACCCTGTCGCTGCTCATGATCGGCATCTTCTACCTCCCGATCGGTCTGCTCACGCAGCACGAGGTTCCCACGCTGCCCTCGATCGCCGCGCTCCTCGCGCTGGCCGTGATCTGCACTGCGGTGGCGTTCCTCGCGTTCTTCGCCCTCATCCGCGAGGTGGGCCCGGTGCGCGCCCCGTTGTTCACCTACGTGAATCCGGTGGTCGCGATCATCCTCGGGGCGATCGTCCTCGCCGAGCCGCTGACGCCCGGGTTGCTGCTCGGGTTCCCGCTGATCATCGTCGGCTGCTGGTTCGCCGCCACCGGTGGCCGTCTGCGTCCGGTGTCTCCGCAGGCGCTCCCTCCCGCACTCTGACCCACGCGCGCCCCGTGACACATGCACAACGGGGCATACGCGCCGATCGTAGAATGAGCGTGGGCGGATCCGCCCGACATCCCAGGGAGTGATCGTGGCCCTCATCGTGCAGAAGTACGGCGGCTCGTCCGTCGCCGACGCAGAGAGCATCAAGCGCGTCGCCAAGCGCATCGTCGACACCCGTCGTGCCGGACACGACGTGGTCGTGGCGGTCAGCGCCATGGGCGACACCACCGACGAGCTGCTCGAGCTCGCCAACGAGGTCGCCCCGATTCCCGCGCCGCGCGAGCTCGACATGCTCCTCTCCAGCGGAGAGCGCATCTCGATGGCCCTGCTGGCGATGGCGATCCATTCGATGGGCTTCGAGGCGCGCTCTTTCACGGGCAGCCAGGCGGGCATGATCACCGACTCGCAGCACGGTGCCGCCCGCATCGTCGATGTCACTCCCGTGCGTCTGCGCGAGGCTCTCGACGAGGGGGCGATCGTGATCGTCGCCGGATTCCAGGGCTTCAACCGCGACACCCGCGACATCACCACGCTCGGTCGCGGGGGGTCGGACACCACGGCCGTCGCCCTCGCCGCCGCGCTCGACGCCGACGTGTGCGAGATCTACAGCGACGTGGACGGTATCTTCACCGCCGATCCGCGCGTGATCCCGAAGGCGCAGAAGCTCGATCACGTCTCGAGCGAGGAGATGCTGGAGCTCGCCGCCAACGGCGCCAAGGTGCTCTACATCCGCGCCGTCGAGTACGCGCGCCGTCACGGCGTCCTCATTCACGCTCGGTCGACGTTCTCGTCGGCCGAGGGCACGTACGTTCTGGGCGAGGGTATGAAGAACCCTCGCGAAGCCGAGGGAGCAGTCATGGAAGAACCGATCGTCGCCGGGGTCGCCACCGACTTCAGCCAGGCCAAGATCACGGTCGCGGGCGTGCCCGACGTCCCCGGCAAGGCTGCCGAGATCTTCAAGATCGTCGCCAAGTCCGGCGCGAACGTCGACATGATCGTGCAGAACGTCTCGGCCACCGGGCGCACCGACATCTCCTTCACCGTCCCCAAGGCGGATGCCGCGGCAGCGCTCAAGGCGCTGGCGGGGGATCAGACCGAGGTGGGCTTTCAGAATCTGATCCACGACGACCAGATCGGCAAGCTCTCCGTCGTCGGTGCGGGTATGCGCACTCACTCCGGCGTTTCCGCGACGCTGTTCGAGGCGCTCTCCGCCGGCGGCATCAACATCGAGATGATCTCGACGTCCGAGATCCGCATCTCGGTGGTCCTGCGCGACACCGACCTGACCGAGGCCGCGCGCACCGTGCACACCGCCTACGGACTCGACGGGGATTCCGACGCCACGGTCCACGCCGGCACCGGACGCTGATCTCTGCCATCCGCCTTCGCTTTCCTGCCGACTGCGCGGGCGTGTGTAGCGTGGAAGCCGCATCGCCTCGGACCGCGGTAGACTCACCGAAACCCTGACACCGGCGCCAGGCGCAGCATCCGCATCCCGACGCCGCGCCCGAAGCCTCGTACGCCGCACCGCACGACGCCAAGGAACATCATGACCCGCATCTCCGAATCAGGACTCTCCGTCGCCATCGTCGGCGCCACCGGCCAGGTGGGCACCGTGATGCGCGAGATTCTCGCCGAGCGGTCGTTCCCGATCCGCGACCTGCGCCTGTTCTCCTCCGCACGTTCCGCCGGCACCGCGATCGAGTTCGGTGGGGCGACCGTCATCGTCGAAGACGTCGAGACGGCGGATGCCGCGGGCATCGACATCGCCCTGTTCTCGGCCGGGGCCACGGCGAGCCGTGCCTACGCTCCGCGTTTCGCCGCTGCCGGTGCCGTGGTCGTCGACAACTCCAGCGCCTGGCGCATGGACCCCGAGGTTCCGCTCGTCGTCAGCGAAGTGAACCCGCACGCGATCGACGAACGCCCCAAGGGCATCATCGCGAACCCGAACTGCACCACGATGGCCGCGATGCCGGTGCTGAAGGCGCTGGACGCCGAGGCGGGCCTCGAGCGTCTGATCGTGTCGACCTACCAGGCGGTCTCCGGCTCCGGTCTCGCCGGTGCGCAGGAGCTGCTCGGCCAGGTCGAGGGCGTGCTCGCTCAGGGCGACACCCTGCGCCTGGTGCACGACGGCTCGGCGGTCGACTTCCCCGAGCCCGAGAAGTACGTCGCACCGATCGCGTTCGACGTGATCCCGTTCGCCGGCAACCTCGTCGACGACGGCGACAACGAGACCGACGAAGAGAAGAAGCTCCGCAACGAGAGCCGCAAGATCCTCGAACTCCCCGGCCTCCGTGTGGCGGGCACCTGCGTGCGCGTCCCGGTCTTCACCGGTCACTCGCTGTCGATCAACGTCGAGTTCGCCCGCGACATCACGCCCGAGCGTGCCCGCGAGGTCCTGAGCGCGGCTCCCGGCGTCGTACTCGACGAGGTTCCGACCCCGCTGCAGGCGGCGGGCAAGGACCCGAGCTTCGTCGGACGCATCCGTGCCGACCAGTCGGCAGCTGAGGGCAAGGGGCTCGTCCTCTTCATCAGCAACGACAACCTGCGAAAGGGCGCCGCGCTGAACGCCGTGCAGATCGCCGAGGTCCTCGCGGAGCGCCTGGTCATAGCCTGACGGTATCCCCGCCATGTGGAACCGGTCTGGCAAGGTCGGTCGCATGGTCTGCGACGGCGTGCCCGCGAACTAGACTGGTTCGGTGACAGAAAACGTCGATGTCGTCCTGATCGGCGGTGGCATCATGAGCGCCACCCTGGGTACTCTCCTGCATGAGCTGCAGCCGGAGTGGAAGATCGTCGCCTTCGAGCGACTCTCCGATGTGGCTCAGGAGAGCTCGAACCCGTGGAACAACGCCGGCACGGGGCACGCCGCCCTGTGCGAGTTGAACTACATGCCGCAGCAGGGCGATGCTCCGCTCGACCCGGCGAAGGCCGTGTCGATCAACGAGCAGTTCCAGCAGAGCCGTCAGTTCTGGTCGTCGCTGGTCGAGAAGGGTGTGCTCGACGCGCCGTCGACGTTCATCAACGCGACTCCGCACATGACGTTCGTCCGCGGCGAGAAGGATGTCGCCTACCTCAAGGCCCGCTACGAGGTGCTGAAGGAGCAGCCGCTGTTCGCCGGCATCGAGTACAGCGAGGACTCCCGCGTCATCAACAAGTGGGCGCCGCTGCTCATGCAGCAGCGCCGCAAGGGTGAGCCGTTCGCCGCGACGCGCGTGCCGGCGGGCACCGATGTCGACTTCGGAGCCCTGACGCACCAGCTCTTCGACCACCTGACCGAGTCGGGTGTCACGCTGCGCACGAACCACGAGGTGCGCAGCCTCAAGAAGCAGAAGGACGGCGGCTGGCTGGTCAAGTACCGCACGACCATCGGTCGCACGCCGAACGAGATCAAGGCACGCTTCGTGTTCGTCGGTGCGGGCGGCTGGGCGCTCAAGCTGCTGCAGAATTCCGGCATTCCTGAGATCAAGGGCTACGGCGTCTTCCCGATCGGCGGCCAGTTCCTCAAGACCACGAACCCGAAGGTCGTCGCGCAGCACAAGGCGAAGGTCTACTCGCAGGCATCCGTCGGCGCTCCGCCGATGTCGGTTCCGCACCTCGACACCCGCGTCGTCGGTGGTGAGTCCTCGCTCATGTTCGGGCCGTTCGCGACGTTCAGCCCGAAGTTCCTCAAGAACGGATCGATGCTCGACATCGTCTCCCAGGTGCGCCCGCACAACCTGCTGCCGATGCTGCACGTCGCCGTGAAGAACCCCGATCTGATCACCTACCTGGTCGGCGAGCTGCTGAAGAACCACGCCAAGAAGGTCGACAGCCTGCGCACGTTCATGCCGACGGCCAAGGACGAGGACTGGACTCTCATCGACGCCGGTCAGCGTGCTCAGGTCATGAAGAAAGACCCGAAGAAGGGCGGCATCCTGCAGTTCGGCACGGAGGTCGTCTCGTCGGCAGACGGATCGATCGCCGGGCTCCTCGGTGCTTCTCCGGGAGCTTCGACCGCTGTCCCGATCATGCTCGAGCTGCTCAAGGCCTGCTTCCCGGACGAGTATCCGCACTGGGAGCCGGAACTCCGCGCCCTGATCCCCACGTTCGGCGAGAAGCTGAACAAGGATGCGGCGCTGGCGGAGCAGTACACCGAGGCGACCGCCGCCACCCTCGGCATCAACGTCTGAGTCCGGACCGTGGCGAAGCTCTACTTCCGCTACGGCGCGATGAACTCGGGCAAGTCGACCTCGCTGCTCCAGGCTGCCTACAACTATGAGGAGCGCGGCCAGCACGTGCTGCTGGCGAAGCCCGCGATCGACACCAAGGGGGCGTCCGAGATCGAGAGTCGGCTCGGCGTCACCCGTCCGGTCGACTTCCTGATCGGCCCCGACGACGACGCGCGAGTGCTCTTCGCGGAGCACCGTGCGCGCATGCAGCATTCGTCGGACGACGAGCTGCTCCCGGCGGGACCCACCGATGTCGCCTGCCTTCTCATCGACGAGGCGCAGTTCCTCACGCCGCCTCAGGTCGACGACCTCTTCCGCATCGCGGTGGAAGACGGCATCCCGGTGATGGCGTACGGGATCCGCAACGACTTCCTCACGCATGCTTTTCCCGGCTCCGCGCGGCTGCTCGCGATCGCGCACTCGCTGGAGGAGCTCAAGACGATCTGTCGGTGCGGGCGGAAGGCCGTGTTCAACGGCCGGGTCGTCGGCGGGCGCTTCGTGTTCGACGGCGATCAGGTCGCCATCGACGAGGGGGCCATCGGGTCGGCCTCGCCGGAGCTGACGACGTACGAGTCCCTGTGCGGCACCTGCTATCTCGAGGAGTCCGGCGGACGCCTGGGCTGATCGCCCGGCACCCGGCCCGCAGCGCGTGCAGCGGGGCGATCGAGCGCGCTCGTTTGCGTGGTCTG
>NZ_JBLVOH010000041.1:9369-13606 GCF_053543675.1 Microbacterium umsixpiens | reverse complement strand
CCTGTGGTCAGACCACAGGAGGATCGATGAGCGACCAGCCGGCGCGCGCCTGGCAACTCGTGCTCGAGCACATCGAGCGCGACCTGCTCGACGGCCGACTCGGGCCCGGTGACCGTCTGCCGTCGGAGCGAGATCTCGCGACCGAGCTCGGCGTCGGCAGGTCCAGCGTCCGCGAGGCGTTCCGCGTGCTCGAGGTGATGGGACTCATCCGCACCGCGACCGGTTCCGGTCCGCAGTCCGGCGCCATCGTCATCGCCACGCCGACCGGCGGCATGTCGGCGCTGCTGCGGCTGCAGGTGGCGGCTCAGGGTTTCGCGCTGGATGATGTCGTGCGTACCCGCCTCGTCCTCGAAGACGCGGTCGTCACCGCCCTGGCCACTTCGCCCGATCGCGACACCGCACGCGCTCACGAGCTGCTCGAGGCGATGGATGCCGTCGGCCTGTCCGCCGGGGAGTTCCTCGCCCTCGACGCCCAGTTGCACCTCTCGCTTGCGGAAGCGAGCGGGAACACGGTCATCGCCGCGATGATGGGGGGCCTGCGCTCCTCGATCGAGTCCTACGTGCAGGCGGGGGTCGCGGCGATCCCGGACTGGGCGGCGATGGCGACCAGGCTCCGCGCCGAGCACCACGCACTGGTCGCCGCGATCGATGCCGCCGATGTCGAGGCTGCTCGAACCCTCGTCCGCACGCACATCACCGGCTACTACACGTCCGCGGGGCTCACCCGCGACATCCATCCCCAGAACGACATCCATCCCCAGAACTGAGAGGCACATCATGGTGCAGCGCCAGCTCCCCAACCCCGTCGAACTGCTCGATCTCATGAAGTTCAAGAAGCCCGAGCTCGACGGCCGCAAGCGCCGCCTCGACGCCGCGCTGACCATCGACGATCTGCGTCTGATCGCCAAGCGGCGCACTCCCAAGGCCGCGTTCGACTACACGGACGGTGCGGCCGAGGGTGAGCTCTCCCTCACCCGAGCGCGTCAGGCTTTCCAGGACGTCGAGTTCCACCCCGGCATCCTGCGTCCGGCACCCGATGTCGACACGAGCACCGAGATCCTCGGAGGTCCGTCGGCCCTGCCGTTCGGCATCGCGCCCACCGGGTTCACGCGCCTGATGCAGACCGAGGGCGAGGTCGCCGGAGCCGGTGCGGCGGCTGCCGCGGGTATCCCGTTCACACTCTCCACTCTCGGCACCACGTCGATCGAGGGCGTGAAGGCTGCGAACCCGGACGGGCGCAACTGGTTCCAGCTGTATGTGATGCGTGATCGCGAGATCTCCTACGAGCTCACCCGCCGCGCGGCCGCGGCCGGCTTCGACACCCTGCAGTTCACCGTGGACACCCCCGTCGCCGGTGCTCGTCTGCGCGACAAGCGCAACGGCTTCAGCATCCCGCCGCAGCTGACGCTCGGCACGATCATCAACGCGATCCCGCGCCCCTGGTGGTGGTTCGACTTCCTCACGACGCCCAAGCTGGAGTTCGCGTCGCTGAGCACCACCGGCGGCACAGTCGGCGAGCTGTTGGATGCGGCGATGGATCCGACGATCAGCTACGACGACCTCGCCGTCATCCGCGACATCTGGCCCGGCAAGATCGTGATCAAGGGCGTGCAGAACGTCGAGGACTCCGTGCGTCTGCGTGATGCGGGCGTCGACGGCATCGTCCTGTCGAACCACGGTGGGCGCCAACTCGACCGCGCGCCCATCCCGTTCCACCTGCTGCCCGAGGTCCGGCGGGCTGTCGGCGACGACTTCACCGTCATGATCGACACCGGGATCATGAACGGCGCCGACATCGTCGCCGCGGTCGCTCTCGGCGCCGACTTCACGCTCATCGGTCGCGCGTATCTCTACGGGCTCATGGCCGGTGGGCGCCAGGGGGTCGACCGCACGATCGCCATCCTGCGCAGCGAGATCGAACGCACGATGCGGCTGCTGGGGGTCTCTTCGCTGGCCGAGCTCGAGCCGGGTCACGTCACCCAGCTCACCCGTCTGGTGCCGGTCGCCCGCGCGAACGCCGAGGCGCGCACGCGCTGATCGCGGCGGCCGCGCGGTGGCCTCTCCGTCTCAGGACTGCGGGGCCACGGCGGGCGCACGCGGCGGCCACGGGATGAGCATCGAGGTCGAGCGCTTGTACTCCGCGTAGGCCGGGTACTTGGATGCGGTGATCGACTCCGTGAAGATGGTCGACCCGATGAACAGCACCGTCAGCAGGGCGGGACCGACGATGGTCGGGTTGAGCGCCCCGCCGACGAAGCCCGCACCGCCGGCGACCGCAGCCGTCGCCCCGAGCGCGTAGAACGCCCACCACTGCGCCTGCTCGAAGAAGAAGTTCGGGTGGCGGCTGAAGCGGAACAGCCCCGTCGTCAGGAATCCCGGGGCGAGCGTGCCGCCTGCCTGCTTCTTGCGCTGGTGGAAACGCCACTGCTGCTGGTCGGCCACGGTCTCGCCGATGAGGAACGCGAGGAACGCGGCGACGAACAGTGCATCCCACCCGGTGAGGGCTGCGGGATGCTCGGCCGCGACCAGGGCGGGCAGCGTGATGAGCACGAGCAGCGTCATCTGGTAGCCGATGATGAACAGCACGTTGAAGACCTGGAACTGCCACGGGCGCATGCGCCCGCGCAGGATCGCCCACCGGTAGTCCTCCACGCCCGTGTAGCCGCCCTTGCGCGCGAAGTTGAACGTCAGGCGTGCGCCCCAGGCGGTCGCGAGCACCCCCATGAGTACGACACGCACGGAGCCGTCGCCGTGCGCGAAGGCGCCGGCCACGAAGATCCACACGTAGACCACGGGAACGATCGACCATGCCCGGTCGACCCACGAGGTGTCGCGTGTGATCAGGGAGAGGATCCAGCACACGGCGCTGGCGGCCGCGGCGGTGATGACGACGATCAGCAGGGCATCCATGACGCCATGTTAGGACCAGGGCGCGACAGAGCGTCGCAGGACGCCTCCGAGGTCAGAGCGTCAGCAGGAGACCGTCGAGCTTTTCCGCCGTGTCTTCCCAGCCGTCGACGGCCACGGACGGCACTCCGATGGCAAGGACCGGGTAGTCGTTCCCGCCCTCGTCGAGTCGGTCGCCGTAGAACAGCATCTCGGTGAGAGGGATGCCGGTGTGCTCGGCGAGCTGCCGCATCCCGAAGGCCTTGTCGATGCCGGCCTGGGTGATGTCGATGGATGTCGATCCGCCGGAGCGGACCTCGAGTCCGGGAAGGCGAGCGGCGACGGCGGCGCGCAGAGCCGCACGCTTGGTGCCCGCGGGATCCCAGTCGTGCTTCGCCTCGCGCGGTGCGCGCTGCCCCAATGCGGAGAACGTGATCTGAGAGCCGCGGTCCTCGAGGATCTCTCCCCAGGGCTCGGCCTCCCACAGTCCCAGGCGTTCGGCCTCTTCGCGCAGCGCTGTCAACGCGGCGTGCTTGTCCTCGTCGCTGAGGTCGTGCGCGTACACGGGGGCGAAATCGGAGCCGTCGTACCGGAGGTAGCGGGTGCCGCAGGTCGGCAGCAGGTGCAGGCGGGCGAGGTCGGCGGCATCCGCATCGCCGAGGCGTGCGAGCACTTGACTGCGGAACTGCGCCTCGTTGCCGCCGGAGATGATGGCGACGTCGACGGAACGCAGCAGGCTGCGCAGCAGCGCCGCGATTCGCGGGTCGATCAGGCCCTTGGAAGGGGCGAGCGTGTCATCGAGATCGAAGGCGACGAGTGTGGGCGCGGTCATGATGTCTCCAGCCTAGAAGGTGGCCGCTGGGAGGGTCGTGAAGCGAGCAGCAGGGTGCAGAGGACGGCGAACGCGACACCGACGAACGCGCCGGTCGAGTTGGCCACGATGTCGGTGACGGTGGCGGCGCGATGGGGGAGGGCCACACGCTGTGCGGTCTCGATCCCGAGCGACAGGAGCGGCCCGACCAGTAGGGCGAGGGGCCAGATCCGGCGCGGGAGCAACAGGAAGGCGAGGATGCCGACGGGCACGAACACCAGGATGTTCGCGATGATCTCGAGTCGAGTGAAGTCGAGCGAATCCCAGCCGAGGCGGTGCGCGGCGTGGAGGGTCAGATCGAGCAGATTGGGCATGACCTGCTCGACCCGAGACGGTGTGAGGGTGAGAGCCGCAAGGCCCAGGAGGAACGGGATGCCGAGAGCGAGAGCCCACACGCGGGTGAACCGGCGCGGGGGCGGAAGCAGAGACCCCATGCTTTCCCTTCCCCTTCTGCGTGTTCCCCATACAGAGAAGGGGGGG
>NZ_JBLVOH010000041.1:4919-9347 GCF_053543675.1 Microbacterium umsixpiens | reverse complement strand
CCCCCCCTTCCGGTGTCACTGGTCGGGGTGACAGGATTTGAACCTGCGACCTCTTCGTCCCGAACGAAGCGCGCTACCAAGCTGCGCCACACCCCGTTTGCAACCCTCCGAGTCTACAGGGAAATGCTCCGTGCGCCGAATCGAGCCGGCGATCAGTCCCGCGCGGTGAGCGTGAGCAGGGTCGCCTCGGGGCGGCAGGCGAAGCGGACCGGTGCGTAGATCGAGTGTCCGCACCCGGCGCTGACGTTGAGCGGCACCGCATGGCCGTCGTGCGACCACGTGCTCAGTCCCTTGGCCTGCTTGAGGGGGATGTCGCAGTTGGCCACGAGGGCGCCGTAGCCGGGGAGGCACACCTGGCCGCCGTGCGTGTGACCGCCGAGGATCGCGTCGGCGCCGAGGTCGATGAATCCGTTGAGTACGCGCTGGTAGGGCGCGTGGGTGACGCCCAGCATCGGTGTGCCGGCGTCACGCGGACCGAGCGCGCCGATGGCGTCCGGCAGCACGTCGAGGCGGTCCCAGTCGCGGTGGGCGTCGTTGACGCCGAAGAGGTCGACCGCTGCGCCGGCGAGGGTGAGTCGCGCGGCGGCGTTGTTCAGGTCGGTCCATCCGAGCTCGTCGGTGAAGTACCGGTCCATCGCCGCAGTGTCGAGGTGCTCCGGCTCGGGCTGCTTCTTGGACGGACCGAGGAAGTAGCGCAAAGGGTTGCGGGGAGACGGAGCGGTCACATCGTTCGATCCGTGCACGAACACCCCGGGGATGCCCGCGAGCGGGTCGAACGCGCGGCGGATGCCTTCCAAGCCGTTCGCGTGCCCGAGGTTGTCGCCGGTGTTGACGACGAGGTCCGGCTTCAGCTCGGCGAGCGAGGCCAGCCAGTCCTGCTTGCGGTGCTGCCAGGGCGCCATGTGCGCGTCCGACACGTGCAGGATGCGCAAGGGGGCCGAACCGGGAGGGAGCGCGGATGCCGTCGCCTCGCGCACCGTGAACAGGTAGCGCTCGATGCCGATGCCCCAGACTGCTGCGGCGGCACCGACGGCCCCCACCGCGCCGAGCGCGATGAGGGCCGGGTGCGCAGCGCCGCGAGCGGTCACTTGCACGTCACGGTGACGGGAGTGGACTTGCTGGTCGCCGTGCCGGGCGCCGGGTCCGTCGAGGACACCACCGCGGTCGGCGGGTTGCACGAGTTGTCGATGGCGATCGACGTGAATCCCGCAGCGGTGAGCGCTGCCGACGCATCGGGCCGAGACATGCCAACGAGGTTGGCAGGAACCGTGGTGCCCTGGCCGTTGCTGGGTGAGATCGTGATGGTCGACCCGCCCGCCGTCTGTCCGGAGGGATCCTGCGCGACGACGATGTTGGTCGGCTTGTCGCTGTCGACGGCGGCACCGACGGTCACGCCGAAGCCGTTGCTCTTGAGGGTCGATTCCGCCTCCTCCATCGTCATGCCGACGACGTTCGGGATGTCGACCACCACCCGACGGATCAGCTTGTCGTCCGGACGCGGGAAGGCGCCTCCCTCGTACACCTCGTTGGCGGCGGCCTGCGCGGCCTTCGCCAGCGGGTAGCGCATGTTGTTGAGCTGGTAGTTCCCGGCCCACTTCTGGTAGATGTCCGACTGTCCCTTCCAGCGGCCTGCCCAGACCGCCGTGGTGACCTTGGTGCTGGACTCGATCATCATGGTCGACCAGCGGTCGTGCGTCCCGGTCTTGCCGATCAGCGGCGTGCCGTCGAACGGGTTGGCGTTCTGACCGGTGCCGCCCGAATCCATCACTCCCTTGAGCGCATACGCGGCCGTCGCCGCGACCTCAGGGGAGAGCACGCCATCGGTGCACGAGGCGGCCGGAAGCTCGCGGTCCTTGCCGTCGGGGCCGACCACGCGGTCGATCGCGCGCGGGGTGCAGTACTTGCCGCCGCTCGCGACCGTGGCATAGGCGTTCGCCATGGCGATGGGAGAGATGTTCTTCGGGCCGAGCACGTCGTACGGCACGTTCTCTTCGGTGACCTTCTTGCCACTGGCGAGCGTGACACCCATCCGATCGGCGACCTTGTTGATGTCGCAGATGTCGAGCTTCGAGGCCATCGCGAAGTAACCGCTGTTCAGGGACTGCCGTGTGAAGTCCATCACGTTCCCGGTCCTGCCGCCGCCGCCGCCGAAGTTGCCGATCTCCTTGGTGTTCGTGCTCTGCGGGCTCTCGCAGACGGGGATCTTCAAGTTCGTCTGCACGCGACCGTTCAGCACCTCGTTGACGGAGTGCCCCTTCTCGAGCCAGTCGATCAGCGTGAAGAGCTTGTACACCGAGCCGACCTGGAAGCCGCCGGAGTTGCCGTGCTTCTGGTCGCCGGCGAAGACGAGCGAGGTCTTCCCGAGATCATCGGTGGTGGTCTCGTCGAACCGCGTGTTCTGCGTGATCGACAGGATGCGACCGGTGCCGACCTCGATCGAGACGCCGGCAGCGCCGAAGTAGTCGTTGTCGTAGTTGGCCGGAACGATCTCGCTCATCGTCTGTGCGGCCGGGTTCTGAATGCGGTAGTCCAGCGAGGTGTAGATCTTCAGGCCGCCGCGACGGAGCAGATCGGCGCGCTCCTGGGGAGTCTTGCCGAAGGCTTCGTCGTCGAGCACGATCGACCGCACGTACTGGCAGAAGTAGGCGTTGAGGCCGGCCGCCGCGCAGCCCTGCGTGGGCTGCTTCAGCGTCGGCGTGATCTCGGAGGCATCCGCCTCGTCGTACTGCGCCTGGGTGATCTTGCCGTCGGCGAGCATGCGGCCCAGCACGTAGTGGCGACGGTCCTTCGTGAGCGAGTAGCCGCTGTCGGCGGTGTTCAGCGCCTCACCGGCCTCGTTCGTCGTGGTGCCCTGCGGCATGTCGATGCGGTACGTGTTGGGGTTCTGCACGATGCCGGCCAAGGTCGCCGCCTGCGCGACCGTGAGCTTCGCGGCGCTCGTGCTGAAGTAGTACTTCGATGCGGCTTCGATGCCGTACACCGTGCCGCCGAAGTTCGCGATGTTCAGGTATCCGAGCAGGATGTCGTTCTTGGAGAAGTCCTTCTCGACCTGGATCGCGTAGCGCATCTCCTGCAGCTTGCGTTCGATGCCCTCGTTGCCGCTGGCGTTGGTCGCGTCTTCGAAGCACTTGCGGAGGTCGTCCGTGTAGGTCTCGGAGGCGCGGTCGACGTCTTGCTCGCACTCCTGGATCAGCACGTTCTTCACGTACTGCTGGCTGATCGTGGAAGCGCCTCGGCTGGAGGTGCCGCGCACGTTGTCGACGAGCGCCTTCACCGTCGCACCGAGGTTGACGCCGCCGTGGCTGTAGAAGCTCTTGTCCTCACTGGAGAGGATGGCGTCGTACAGCACGGGGGCCACCTGCTCGTACGTGACCGGGATGCGGTTCTGCTCGTAGAAAGAGGCCAGCTCGACCGGCTTGCCGTCGGGGTCTGTGGCGTAGATCGTCGACTGCTCCATCGGTGTACCCGGGTTGAGGTTCTCGGGGAGCTGGTCGAAGAGAGTCAGTGCCTGGGCGCCGGCGAGACCGGTCATGGTGAGGACGGGCGTGACGCTGGCAGCGACCAGGAGGCCGGCGACGGCGCTCAAGCCGACGAGCCCGACGAGACCGCCGAGCACGCCTCTCACCGTGCGATTCTTTTGGGGCATACGCTTGATCGTAGGGGAGTTCCCTGAATACCACCTTTGACGAGCCGGCCCGCAATCACGGTGTCGCGCCCCGATCGACAGGAGTGCCATGACCACGTGGGAGTACCTCACCACGCCGCTGCTGATCCACAACACGGCAGCCATCCTCAACAACTGGGGCAAGCAGGGCTGGGAGCTCGTGCAGGTCGTGCAGGGTCCCGAAGGCGGTCTCGTCGCCTACCTGAAGCGTCCGGTGAACGCGGATGCCTCCGCCAACGCCGGTCTCGCCGCGGCGGAGCAGGCCGCCCGTCAGTTCGAGGGAGGCCAGGCATGAGCGTCGCCGCCCGTCTCGCCGAACTCGGCATCGAGCTGCCCGCGGTCGCCGCTCCCGTCGCCGCCTACGTCCCGGCGGTCGTGCACGACGGTCTCGTCTACACCTCGGGCCAGCTCCCGTTCGTCTCCGGTGCGCTCCCTGCCCTCGGCAAGGTCGGCGCCGAGGTCTCGGCGGAAGACGCGAAGGCGTATGCGCGCACCTGTGCGTTGAACGCCCTTGCCGCGGCAGCGGATGCCGCGGGCGGCGTCGACCGCATCGGCGGAGTGCTCCGCGTGGGCGGCTTCGTCGCCTCCGCCGCAGACTTCACGGGGCAGCCGGGCGTCATCAACGGCGCCAGCGAGGTCCTCGGCGAGATCTTCGGCGACGCCGGGCGTCATGCGCGTGCGGCCGTGGGTGTGGCGGAGCTTCCCCTCGGCAGCCCTGTCGAGGTCGAAGTGACCTTCATCCTCGCCTGAGCATTCGGCCATCC
>NZ_JBLVOH010000041.1:0-4899 GCF_053543675.1 Microbacterium umsixpiens | reverse complement strand
CGTCTAGGGGGAGTCCTACTTGACCTGCGCCGAGATGATGCTCATCACCGCGGTGTCGGCCAGCGTCGTCGTGTCCCCGACCTCGCGGCCTTCGGCGACGTCACGCAGGAGACGTCGCATGATCTTGCCGGAGCGGGTCTTCGGCAGCTCGCCCACGATGTACACGTCGCGCGGGCGGGCGATCGCCCCGATCTGCTCTCCGACCCACAGGCGCAGCAGCTGGGCGAGGCCCGCGGGCTCATGCTCGGCGAGGTAGCTCTCCTTGATGATGACGAAGGCCACCACCGCCTGTCCGGTCGTCTCGTCCGATGCGCCGACCACGGCGGCTTCAGCCGTCGCCTCGTGCGCGACCAGCGACGACTCGATCTCGGCGGTGGAGAGACGGTGCCCCGAGACGTTCATGACGTCGTCGACGCGGCCGAGCAGCCACAGGTCGCCGTCCTCGTCGAGTCGGGCTCCATCACCCGCGAAGTAGTAGCCCTGGTCCTCGAACTTCTCCCAGTACGTCTCGCGGTAGCGCTCCGGGTCGCCCCAGATGCCGCGCAGCATGCTCGGCCAGGGCTCGGTGATCACGAGGAGTCCGCCGTTGCCGTTGCCGACCTCGACACCCTGCTCGTCGACGACATCGATCGAGATCCCCGGAAGCGGAACCTGCGCGGATCCGGGCTTGGTCTCGGTGACGCCGGGGAGGGCCGAGACCATGATCGCTCCGGTCTCGGTCTGCCACCACGTGTCGACGATCGGCGTCTTGCCGGCGCCGATGACCTCGCGGTACCACATCCACGCCTCGGGGTTGATGGGCTCACCCACCGAACCGAGCAGTCGCAGCGACGACAGGTCGAACTTCTTCGGCACGCTGCGGCCGATCTTCATGAACGAACGGATCGCCGTCGGCGCGGTGTAGAAGATCGAGACCTTGTACTTCTCGATGATCTCCCACCAGCGGCCGGGGTGTGGAGCGTCCGGCGTGCCTTCGTAGAGCACCTGGGTCGCGCCGTTCGCGAGCGGACCGTAGGTGACGTAGCTGTGTCCGGTGATCCATCCGATGTCGGCCGTGCACCAGAAGACGTCGGTCTCCGGATGCAGGTCGAACACATACTTGTGCGAGTACGCGACCTGCGTGAGGTAACCGCCCGAGGTGTGCAGGATGCCCTTGGGCTTCCCGGTGGTGCCCGACGTGTAGAGGATGAACAGCGGGTTCTCCGCGGGGAAGGCCTGGGCCGTGTGCTCGGCGGACGCCGCGGGAACCACGTCGTGCCACCACAGGTCGCGTCCCTCGACCCAGTCCACCTCGTTCTCGCCGCGCCGGACGACCAGGACGTGCTCGACGGTCTGCTGCTCGCCCTCGCCACGGTCGGCGAGCGCCTGATCCACCGCCGGCTTCAAAGCGGACACCCGGCCCTTGCGGTAGCCGCCGTCAGCGGTGATGACGAGCTTCGCTCCGGCGTCGTCGATGCGTGAGCGGAGGCTGTCGGCGCTGAATCCGCCGAACACCACGGAGTGGATCGCACCGACGCGGGCGACGGCGAGCATCGAGGCGATCGCCTCGGGGATCATGGGCAGATAGATCGCGACGCGGTCGCCCTGGCCGATGCCGAGCCCTTCGAGGACGTTGGCGACCCGCTTGACCTCTGCGGTCAGCTCGGCGTAAGTGATGCGTCGGGAATCCCCGGGCTCACCCTCCCAGTGCAGAGCGACCCGGTCGCCGTTGCCCTCTTCGACGTGCCGGTCGAGGCAGTTGTACGCCACGTTCAGCTCGCCGTCGTCGAACCACTTCGCGAACGGCGGGTTCGTCCAGTCGAGAACCTGCGTGAACGGCTTGTGCCAGTGCACCAGGTCGCGGGACTGCTCGCCCCAGAACGCCTCGCGATCGGCAGCGGCGCGCTCGTAGAGTTCGGGCGATGAGATGGTCTGGGCGACGAATTCCTCCGACGGTGCGAACCGCCGGGTCTCGTCGAGAAGGTGGTCGATCTGGCTGCTCATCGGCAGGCGCTCCTTTGCGGCATTCGGGTCGTTCGAACCTGGCCGTGGGGGTGGACGGCGCGGTCAGGGTGAATCTATCCGCGGGGCCACACATCGCATACTGCCGAAAGTCGGTAGTCGCACCGGTTTTGTCAGGACGGTTGCCTTGCGTACACTCGACGACAGCCGAAATCTCATTCCGGCCTTGGCATGCCCGATTCCCCCAATCGTGCATCGCCGTGGGCGGCATCTCATTCCCCCCGTGAGATGCCGCCCATTCCGTTGGGAGCGCTCCCGTTCTCGGCGCCCCGACCCCGTCCGTCTCCTGCACCGGTCGGCGACTGCGACTCTTCTGCACAGCGCCTGAGCCGCGGTGGCGTATCCGATCGCTCGCGCCGTCCCGGCCGCCTACCTTCGCGGTATGCCCGATTCCTTCGTCATCCAGCCCCGTGGTGCGGCACCGGTGACGGGCGCGATGGATGCCGCTCCCGAGCCGCTGCGCCTCGACCCCGCCTTCGGTCCGCTCATCGCCCACATCGACGACGCCGTCACCGATGTCTTCGTCAACGGCCCGGCGGGTCTGTTCGTCGACCGGGGCAGCGGCGCGGATCCGGTGAGCGGATGGCGGGCGTCGGAGCGGGAGGTCCGCGACCTCGCCGTCGCCCTCGTCGGTCTCGGCGGGCGCCATCTCGACGACCAGGCTCCGTGCGTCGACGTCCGTCTCGATTCCGGCATCCGCGTGCATGCCGTCCTCGCTCCGGTGTCCACGATGGGCACCGCGCTCTCGATCCGCATCCCTCGGGTGCGGGCGGCCGACCTCGAGGCGCTCGCTGCGCTCGGCTCCTTCGGCGCACGTCAGCAGGCCTGGCTCCTCGGGCTGGTGGCCGAACGGGCCAACATCCTCATCACCGGCGGCACAGGAACGGGCAAGACGACGCTCCTGTCCGCGCTGCTCTCCGAGGTCCCGGCGACCGAGCGCATCGTCACGATCGAAGATGTCGCAGAGCTCCGTCCGCGCCACCCGCATCACGTCGCCCTCGAGGCGCGTCAGGCGAATGTCGAGGGAGCGGGAGGGATCACGCTGGCTCGGCTGGTGCGCGAGTCACTGCGGATGCGGCCGGACCGTCTGGTGGTGGGCGAATGCCGCGGGGAAGAGGTCCGAGAGCTGCTCACCGCGCTCAACACCGGACACGACGGCGGCGCCGGCACGATGCACGCCAGCGGGCTCCGCGATGTGCCGGCCCGGCTCGAGGCCCTCGGTGCGCTGGCCGGGATGGATGCAGTCGCCCTCGCGCGGCAGGCGGTGAGTGCGTTCACGGTGGTGCTGCATCTCGACCGTGCTCCCGGGGGCGTCCGTCGGATCCGGCAGGCCGGACGACTCGTGATGGCGGGCGACCGGTTGGACATCGAGGAGGTCACGCCGTGGTGATCCGACGACGCCCTGCGCCCCCTGCGAGTGAGACGGGGGCGAGCGATGCCGCGACCTCGGTGCAGACCCTGGCCGTCTTGCTGCAGGCGGGAGCGGTGCCGGTCGTCGCCTGGCGGCACCTCGCCGACATCGGCGACCCGCATGCGCTGGCCGTGACCGAGCGGGTGGAGGGAGGCGTTCCCCTGCTCGACGCCATCGAGGCCGAGGGTGGGGCCTGGGTCGACCTCGCGGCCGCATGGGAGATCGCCACCACGGTCGGTGCCCCGCTTGCCGAGGTGCTCCGGATCATCGCCGAATCTCTGCGCGACGCCGCGTCCGCCGCCGACGATGTGCGCATCGCACTCGCCGAGCCCGCGGGAACAGCGCGCCTGCTGCTGTGGATGCCGCTCGCGGGACTTCTTCTCGGGTTCGCGCTCGGCTTCGACACCGTCGGCGTCATCGTCGGCAATCCGCTCGGTGCCGCCTGCGTGGTCACGGGCCTTCTCCTCGTGCTCGCAGCTCGGCTGTGGACGCGGCGGCTGCGCCGCCGCGCTGCGCCCGAGCCGGGCACGCCCGGGATGCGAGCCGAACTGGTGGCCGTCGCGCTCGCCGGGGGCGCCTCCATCGACCGCGCCCTCCGTCTGGTCGCCGAGAGCTCGGCCGGAGGGGGGACCGAGGAGGGCATCCGATCCGTGCTCGAGCTGTCCCGAGCAGCCGGCGTGCCCGCGGTGGAGCTCCTTCGAGCGTCCGCAGCGCAGGATCGGCATGCCGCGCGGGTGCACGGCCGCCTGCGTGCGGCGAAGCTCTCGACACGACTGCTCATCCCGCTCGGTGTGTGCACCCTGCCTGCGTTCCTCCTGCTCGGTGTGGCGCCGATGCTGCTCAGCGTCCTGGCCTCGACACCGCTGCCCCTGTGAGCGACGTGCCGAGCGACCCGCTGAGACCGACCAACCGATGCGAAGGCATCACAGAGAAAGAGGTACATCATGATCCGCATTCCCCGACTCGACCGGCGCCGCGCGGCTGCGCTGTTCGGCGACGACACCGGCGCGGCCACGGCCGAATACGCGATCACCACGATGGCCGCCGTGGCGTTCGCAGGGCTCCTGGTCGTCATCATGCGATCCGACGAGGTTCGCGGCATCCTGACCGATCTCGTCCGGCGAGCCCTCACCGTGTCGTGATGCGCCCCCGGAGGAGCGGCGCCGGTCGCGCCGGGGCGGGGGAGCGAGGCTCCGTCGCCGCAGAACTCGCTCTCGGGCTGCCCGCCGTGGTGCTGGCGCTCCTGCTCGGTGCGGGCGCGCTCGGCGCGGCATCGCGCCAGGTGGCGCTGCAGGACGCATCGGCGGATGCGGCCCGTCTCCTCGGCCGCGGCGAGGGGGCGGACGCCGCCCAGCGCGTGGTGGGCACGGCCGTCCCCGGCGCAGGGATCTCGTCTTCGCACTCGGGTGACCTCGTGTGCGTCACGGCAACCTTCGAGGCCTCGATCGGCGCGCTGGTGCGGCTGCCCCTCCGGGCGTCGAGCTGCG